>NZ_JBFTMA010000051.1:0-12409 GCF_056396725.1 Bacillus sp. 05T31 | reverse complement strand
CAATTATTGAGTATTGTGATTATCCAGAAGAGAAATAAAGGAAGTTTATACTTGAGAAGAGGTGTTACGTAATAACGTAACTGTGAAATGACAAAAAAATTATACATGTTATAAGAAGGTTGTACATTCTACAACAAAGTTATACACGCTACATGAAAGATATACACTTAGAATATTGTTAGATTATATAAGGAAAAGCATGACAATTTTATGTCATGCTTTTTTGAAATTGCAAAAAAGGAATTTAAGGAGATTTTGGAAAATTAGTAAAGGTTGGAGTTCTATGGTGACAGAATCATTTTTATTATTAGGTTAAACATTTAACAGGATATGTAGTGAATGTTCTCCAAAATACAATTGTTGTAGATATTACAGAGGTAATAGAAATTGAAGTAGATGATGTTAGGCAAATAGCAAAACATGGTTGCTATCATAAAGTGGTTCATAAGCTAATGAAAAATAATGTTTCATAAAAAGTGCTCTTAGATAAATCTAAGGGCACTTTTTTTAGATGAAGTTACCGGAGGTCTTGAGATTATGAATGTCAGCTGTTATAAATACCATGCTCATTTAGAAAAAATGCTTTAAATAATAGTTGATATGATCAAGGAAATAATTGTTAAATAAAGTAAGTAAGCGATTTAAACTTCAATTATGATAGGAAGGATCATTGGTTTTCTTTTTGTATGTGAGTATATAAAATGACCAAGTGCTTCTCTTATTTCTCTTTTTAGAACATTCCATTGATAAATATGTGCTTTTTTTAATTTGTTGATAGTTTCTACAACTAATTCATTAATTTTCTTTAAGAAATCTTCTGAATCGCGAACGTATACAAAGCCACGAGAAATTGTGTCTGGGCCAGAAATTATTTTTTCTTCCGTTTTACTTAAGGTGATAACTATTACAAGCATACCATCTTCAGAAAGTTGTTTACGATCGCGCAATAAGGCGTTCCCAACATCTCCAATACCCAATCCATCTACATATATATTACCGGCAGGTATACGTCTGGTCTGCATTGCATTCTGCTTTTTAATATCAACAACATCTCCATTGCCAATAACATAAATATTATCTTTCTCGACACCAACGGATTCTGCTAATCGACGGTGATGATGCAGCATTCTAAATTCGCCATGAATGGGAATAAAATATTTGGGTTTCATTAAAGTAAGCATCAATTTTAGTTCTTCTTGATAGGCATGTCCAGAAACATGCATTCCTGTTGAACTTCCAGATCCATAAATAACATTAGCTCCTAATAGAAATAAGTTATCTATAATACGTGAAACATTACGCTCATTTCCTGGTATGGGAGTTGCAGACAAAATGACTGTGTCACCCGGTAAAATATCAACTTGGCGATAATTCCCACTAGATAACCGGGCTAGAGCAGCCATAGGTTCACCTTGACTACCGGTGCAAAGTATAGCGACTTTTTCGGGATCCATTTGATTAATTTCATTTGCTTCAATTAACATTCCTTCAGGAATATTCAAATATCCTTGTTCTAAGGCAACAGAAACTACATTTACCATGCTTCTTCCAAGGAGGGCCAGCTTTCTATTTGTTTTCAAAGCGGCATCTACTATTTGCTGTACACGATTCACATTAGAAGCAAAGGTAGAGATAATAACCTTTCTATGAGCTTTGATAAATGCTTCTTCAATTTTTTCACCTACTAACCGTTCTGATGGAGTAAATCCAGAACGTTCGGCATTCGTACTTTCTGAGAGAAGGGCTAAAACGCCGTTACTTCCGATATTAGCCATTTTATGAATATCTGGATATTGATTGTTTACGGGGGTCAAATCAAATTTAAAATCACCTGTATGGACTACTGTACCTTCTGGCGTATGAAAAGCAATCCCCAGGCAATCCGGGATACTATGATTTGTTTTAAAAAAGGATAAGTTTATCTGTCCAAACTCAATTAAAGATTCAGAGTCAATAACAATTAATTGTGTTGAATCTTGAAGTTTATGTTCTTTTAATTTAATGCTGATTAAGCCTAAGGTTAATTTGGTTGCGTAAATTGGCACATTCAATTGCTTTAAAAAATAAGGAATACCACCAATGTGATCTTCGTGTCCGTGTGTAACGACTAAGCCTCGAATTTTATCTTTATTTTCTTGCAAATATGTAATATCAGGTATTATTAAATCTATTCCTAATAAACTTTCGTCCGGAAACTTAGAACCACAATCAATGATTACAATGTCATTCGAATATTGTATTACGTACATATTCTTACCGATTTCATTAACACCACCTAAAGCAACAATGGATAGTGTATCATTTGTTGTACTCAAACTGAATATCCTCCTTTTAAAAACAAGCTTACTTGAATTCATGTAAAGGTTTAGGATCAACCATTAATAAATAGTTGGCCATAAATATCTCAAAAATCCATATCTTTTAATCCAGGACTATGCTCATTGGGCATTTCAGGAAGTTCTGGTACAGGAAAACCTTTTGGTGGTTCAGTTACTGTTAATATTCCCTTGTTTCTACTTGGTGATTCCCCTTGAAATATTTCTCCCATTTTTGTTGGATCTAATCTAAAATTAAATTGTGCATTATGGAATCCCATGTTTACATACTTTCTGCACTCTGGGTACTTATTAATATCATAGTTCGGCATAGGGAAAAGTTTTCCCCACTCAACACCTAATGTTTCTAGTGCTTTTGCCAAGGCATTTTGATGTGCATTATCACGTACAATTAAAAATGCAAGTGTTTCTCTAAAGGTTTGATTTGAACTCATTTCATAAATTCTAGTTTTTTGAAGTACACCTGTGGATTCAAGTACTACATTATTTAGTAAATCGCTAATTAAATTTCCATGACTATATACCCAAGATCCATTCCATGGGTTTCCAACCGCATCAACAGGCAATGAACTTTGAGCACCTACAATAAAGTGATGAGGGTTTGAATGCTTAACCGCCTCATCAAGCGGTGCTTTGTCAATACCAGCATTGCCTGGTGTAGGTTCACCAGCTCCATTTAATAGTTAATTAATTGTATTTTGTACAAGTTCCACATGAATTATTTCTTCTAAAAAAACACCTCGAAGTAAATCACGATATTGCTTCTCTTTACCTCTAAAATTTGAACTTTGGAAAAAGTATTGCATCATTGTACGCATTTCACCAAAATGCCCACCTAATATTTCTTGTAGAACTTTTGCAGCAACTGGATCTGGTTTGTCCAGCTTAATAATATTAATTAATTCCTCTTTATAATAAAACATAGTATACACCTCTTTTTTATGATAGATAACAATAGTTATATTAACTAAATATAGGTAATTTATTCCTGGAATTAATTGAGGTATTCTTAATTTCGTTTATATATCTCCATAATAATTTTGAGCGGAATTCAGGGTTTTTACGTTGTTAAAAATAGCTAAAATTCATATTTTATATATGTTATTAGTATTAATCAGTATGAAAGACACGTTGGTAAGGAGGAGAAATGGGATGAATCGAACTTATGAAGACAGCGCATTGTTTGAACATAAATTTTGGCTTAGAGTTCTTGGGGATCATGCACAATTCCTTTTAGATGCTTTAGCTCCAAAAGAAACTGCAGATATTCAAAGGGCCATATATTTTGTAGAGAAATTTGATGGGTTTTTAAGTCGTATTAATACTGTCAATTTAATTGAATTTGCGAAAGATGTTAAACAATTGGCAGAAGAAATTAGACTATTTAAGTTGAGTATTATACAAAAGCAATTGGAAGGGAAAATTGTGATCCACTTTACTCCAACTTTCATTAATCATATGGTAAATGAAGTAGAAGAGTATATAACAGTATTAAAATATTTAATAAAAGGGGAAGTACCACCTATTTTTCATGAACTACATTACCATCTTGTGTGGTTAACAGATGCGGCTGGTCATGCTGGCTCTATTTCAGGTGAGTTAGACCTTGTAGAAAAACGATTGAAAGAGAAGAGTGAGATGTACGCCAAACATTTTGAGCAGTTTTATTTAAAAGCTGTTGAAATGACAGGGTATTTACGTACAGAACTTAAGCATTTTCCAGCTTTAAAGAAATTTACGAAAGATGTTTCATTAGAACTGAACTTATTTTCGCATTTTCTTCATGAAATAGAAGAATTAGAATTATCTGAGCAAATATTAAGCTCATTATCTGCGAGAATGGCAGACCACATGGCGAGAGAGGAATGCTATTATTTATTAAAATTAGCACAATCATCTGGTTTAGAGATGCCAAAGTGTAATCCTTTGTAACAGTAGATAAGAGAGCCACGATCATGTGGCTTTTTTTTCGTTTATTCCTTCTTTTTTCTTGTCTTTCTGTTGTTTTACTTGTTCAATGCTAGCATTTAATGTCTCTATAATATTTATGATATTTGGATTAGGGTATATAGTTTCATTCTTTTCTTGTTGTTCGATTTTTTCTTCTATAAAATCAGTAAGTGCTTCTTTATATTCATCTACATATTCTTCTGGTTCAAACGGAGTGGTTAGATGATGAATTAGATTTATTGCTGTAGTTAATTCTTGTTTGTGAATAGGGTACTCTTCATTATTTGGAAGATCGGGCATGTTTTTTATATTTCGAATCTCATCAGGATAATGGATGGTCTGTAGAATAAGGCCTTCTTGAAAGCTGCGAATAATAGCTAGATGTGGTTTCTTACGGATAGTAATATGAATAAGACCAAGTTTATTTGTTCTCTCTAAAGCTTCTTTTAATAATAAATAGGGCTTTTCATTCCCATGGGTAGGACCAACAAAATAGGAACGATCGAAAGAAATTGAATCAATCTCATCATCTTGGATAAAAGATGAAATGCGAATGATTCGCGGCTCATGTTTTTTTTGTAGCGCTTCTAATTCTTTATCTTCAACAATTATATATTTATGCGGCGCATATTCATAAGCTTTCACAATTTCTTCATCGCTTACTTCGATATCCGTACAATCGGGAGCAATCTTTTTATATTTAATAGGAGTAAGACATTCCTTATGAAGACTTAAAAATTTAATATCTTTCTCTTCTACAGCACTATATAGCCTAATTCCGATGCTTAATAATCCGAGTGAAAGAGAACCCTTCCATACCGTGTGCATTTCAAACTTCTCCTTTCATATAAAGAAAATGAATAGTTATAGTATGAGTAATAAGAAAATTCATATGCACTTCATATATTTTTTATATTTTGGGAGAGACTAAAAAAACTTTGAAAAGGAGGGTTCAAAAATGCAATTAGCTACACATGAGTTACGTGATTTAAGTGAATTAATTGCTGGTTGTTACAATACAATTAATACGATGAGTACATACATTCAGCAAGCACAAGATTTAGAATTAAAACAATTATTACAGCAACATTTTCCGCTCCATGTGGAAGACTATAATTTAAAAGTAGAATTTGTCCAAAGCCAGAGTACGCCCGATATTGAGCRTTTTCAGCCCTCTAAGTTAAATCCAGTATTGGTTTCTTATTTAAAAGCACCTATTGAACAATATCCACCTGTTGCACCTAGTATAAATGGAGCACCTCCGAACGATCGAGCAATTGCTACGGGCTATCTCTTAAATCAAAAATCAGCTGCATTAAATTATGCTGGGGCTTTATTGGAATGTGCAAATCCAAGTTTGAGGTCTTTTTTAGAAAAAGCCTTTTTAAATAGTAGTAGACATGCGTATGATATTTGGCAATACATGGTGAAGAAAGGTTACTATCCGTTATCACCAGCACCAGATTCTGAAATAAAAGCTATAGCAAGTATTTATCAGCCTATTAATCAGCAGTTACAATAATACAAAAAATATTATAATTAGATTTTATTGGATAAAGCTGAACAGTATAAATACTCTTGTTCAGCTTTATTTTTTATCTTTTATTTTATAGATTAAGTAATTAAATAGTTGATTTTGAGATTAAAAATCCAGTTAATTAAAGATAACTATGAGCTTCTGGTAAAAAAGAAAGTATTTATAGGCTAGCTCTTAAAATGAGAAGCCTTTTTGTCAAACTTAAATATATTTATTTTTTTAAGTAAAAAAGATAAGATCTTGGATTTATTCTTATCTTTAGCATAAAAAATAACTGAAATTAAGTAATTAGCAAGGAGTCCTTTAAGGTTTCAAAATAACTTTTATACAATCGTCTTCACGATTATTAAATATTTGATAGCCATAACTCGCTTCTTCAAGGGGAATTTTGTGTGTAATAATCTCTTTTGGATCAAATTCATTCTTCATTATTTTTTCATACAGTTCGGGCATAAAATGAATAACCGGTGCTTGTCCCATTCTAAGGTTAATATTTCTAACCCAAAATGCGCCGAGTGGAAATGCATTATAGTTGCCACCATAAACACCTGTCATTTGGAACGTCCCATATTTTCTTATTGCTTTTGTAGCAATTTGAATAGGACCGAGGGTTCCACCTTGTAATTTTAATTTTTGTTCAAGAAATTCCAAAGGTGATTTCTTTCCATCCATGCCCACGCAATCAATGACTACATCGGCTCCACCATGCGTAATTTCCTTCAAATGTTCTCCCATATCAGGATATTTCGTGAACTCAAATACCTCAACGTTGTTAATCTTTTTTGCATAATTTATCCGGTAATCTAAGTAATCAACTGCAATTACACGCTTAGCACCTTTCATCCAAGCAAATTTTTGTGTCATTAATCCAACAGGTCCACAACCAAGTACGATGACAGTATCACCTGATTTTACACCTGCGTTTATTACACTCCAATAAGCTGTCGGTAAAACATCGGATAAAAAAAGGAGGGACTCATCCTCAAGTTCGCATGATTCTGGTATAACAAATGGAGTAAAGTTTCCAAAAGGAACTTTTAAATATTCTGCTTGCCCGCCTGGGTGGTTACCAAATTTCTCTGTATAACCGAAGTATCCACCAGAGTCATAATGAGGATTTGAGTTGTCACATTGACTTTCCATTTCATGCTGGCAATAAAAACAATGCCCGCATGAAACATTAAAGGGGATAACAACACGATCTCCTTTTTTTACTTTAGTGACATCAGGACCTACTTCTTCAACAATTCCCATTGGTTCATGGCCAATAATATAACCTTGAGGTAAAGGCATGTTACCTTGATATAAATGTAAATCGGAACCACAAATAGCGGTTGAAGTAATCTTTACAATAATATCATCTTTTTTTTCTAATCTTGCATCGTCAACTTGTTTAACCTGTACTTGATTTGGCCCTTGATAGGTTACAGCTTTCATAATCACATGTCTCCTCTTTTAACATTTTCTCAAAACATACTTTATATTTATCTCTTGGTAATATAGCAATCATTTTTTAGTTATCAAAAAGAGACCAAAAGAGAATCAGGACGTATACACAACATTGTTATGAAAGTGTTTTATGGTGCCTTTTCTTCCCTATGTCTTCTAACCCTATTTTGAGAAGAAAATCAACATTTATACATAATCGAATTTAATTTCCATAAAAAGGGGTAATTATTTTCCATGATTCGTAGCATATTAAAAACATAGGAGGTGATACAATATGGCAAACAATAATAGTGGAAGTCGTAATGAACTATTAGTTAGAGGCGCTGAGAATGCAATTGATCAAATGAAATATGAGATTGCACAAGAGTTTGGTGTACAACTTGGTGCAGACACAACAGCTCGTGCAAACGGTTCTGTTGGTGGCGAAATCACAAAACGTTTAGTTGCAATGGCTGAACAACAACTTGGCGGTGGAGTTAATCGCTAAGTTCAATTAATAAATTAGTGTAAAATATAGTAGCTTTTAAAATCAATTTCTTTTTTCGTTCATTCATTAAAAGATAAACCCTTATAGTAAGCGATTTCTCACTCAAAGATTATTGATAAGCTTATTTAATAATCTTTGAGTATTTTATTTGCAAATTTCTTTACTAGACTACAAACATACATTGTTGGGAAGGTGTTTCCCATGCATGATAAAAAATATTTTGTAGGAAAAAACATACTTAAAAATTTATTTTCAATATTGAAAAATATACTTATGATGATATTTTCGAAAGGGAGGCTTTTTAAAATGGGTGTATTAAGTGGAAACCCTCAAAATGAACCTTTACATTATGGRGAGGTATTTGATATTTGGAGTTATCTTCTTGCCACACAAGGAGCTGTTGCYGGACATCAAGTATTTATGAATCAYACAGGTGATGAAGATTTAAAGAAGTTTTTACAAAACTTAATTGAGAATGATATGACTYCTGAAATAGAAGAGCTAAAARCCCTTTTAAAGGTAAATGGAGTGGCTTTACCACCAGCGCCTCCAGAAAGACCGATTGCTTCTATTGAAGACATTCCTCCTGGTGCACGCATCAACGATGCAGAAATCGCAGCAGCCGTTGCAACAGCTCTTGCAGCAGGATTAGTAACTTGTAGCCAAGTTATGGGGAAATGCCTTCGAGAAGATGTAGGCATGCTTTTTGGACAAATTCACATGAAGAAAGCACAAGCAGGGGTAACATTACTACGTTTAAGCAAGAAGAAGGGGGGGGTAGTGCCTCCACCATTACATGTTCGAAATTCTGAACAAGCTTAATTATAAAATAAAAAAGTGGCTCTCGGCCACTTTTTTATTTTAATTTATCATTTGTGTCTTGCAATTTTTTAGATGAATGTACACTTTGTATTTTAGATTGATTCATATACTCTTCTGAAATCTCCATGGCATATTTATCGGTCCTTATATTGGTAGCCTCTCTCAAATCCTCGTCTTTATGTAAAACAACTTTCTTCATATTTTTTAATTTATTCATTTCACATTTCCTTCACAAATGATTCACGATAACTTTTCTTCTTTAGAAACTAACATAAATATATTTTATGCTATAATAATAACCGACTTTAAAAATGTAAGTTGTATCTATGATAGTAGTTACTAATATATTGAAAGTTTAGAGGTGAGCGATAAACAGAAAGTAATACGGTATAGATCCTTATACTTAATAAGGTTAATATTTTATCAAGAAATAAAACTTGGGAAGTAAAAAGTAATGAAAGTGTAGTGACGAAAAAGAAAGAAGTGAAATGAGTGTGAAAGTAATGAGAAGGTTAGGGGCATGGCTATTAATAGCGTGCGTGTTTATCATATTGATACCAAAAAGCGCATCTGCTCATGCGTATGTTGTGAAATCAAACCCTAATGAAAATGAAACGTTGAAAAAAGCGCCATCTGTTGTGAAAATTGAATTCGATGAGGACATACAAGTTTCAAGTTTTAATACATTGTTCGTAAGAGATACCTCAGGTAAAAGAGTAGATTTAAAAGATGCTCATATTGATAAGAAAAACAAAAAAATATTAGAAGCTGGGTTAAAAAAGAATCTCAAAAATGGTCTCTACTCTATTCAGTGGAAAGCTATTTCAGCAGATGGACATCCAATTCAAGGAGTTATTCCATTCCGTATTGGGTCAGCAGAAGCGGGAACAGATGATATACAAGTGGAAGAGATGGGCTATGTCCCGCAAATCGATATGATCATGGAACGTGGGGTTCTATATACAAGTTTCTCACTATTTTTAGGAGTTCTATTCTTTAATCTTATTATGTATAAAGGGAATGCAACCCGAGTTCAATCAAGGGGTAAAAAAATAATATGGATATCATTATTTGGGATATTTATTAGTTTACTATTCAATCTACCATTGCAAGCGAAAATAAATGCTGATGTTTCATGGCTAGAAGCATTCGATCCTATATTGTTAAAAGAAACATTACAGCTATCTGTTTTTGGTTATGTATGGATCACTCAAATGGCTCTTATTAGTACGCTTATGATTGTTACATATTTTGCGGTGAAGCGTGAGAAGCTTTCGTCGTTTAAAGTATGGAGCATTCCAATTGTATTATTTATTGGGTTACTTGTTATGAAAGCCTTTAATAGTCACGCATATGGTATAAGGTTTAAAGAAATTGCTGTCGTTATGGACTTTCTGCATTTATTCGCAGCTTCGTTATGGATTGGGGGGCTATCATCGATTGTTCTTCTTTTACGTAAAGAGGATGACAAGTGGACTATGTATTGGGATACGATTAAGCGTTTTTCGCCATGGGCAACAGGTGCCGTCATAGTGATTTTATTAACGGGTCTTTTTAACAGTACATTTTTTATTCCCACGATCCATTCCCTATTTGATACGAAGTATGGATTGGCCTTATTAGCAAAGATACTTTTATTCGTGTGTATGGGGATATTGGGAATTATTCATTATGTGAAAGGGAGAATGCGAGCGCAGCAAAGGTTAGGAGCTACGGTGAAAGTAGAGTTTATCATTGGAATTATCGTTTTCGTAATCGTAGCGTTTATGACAAATGTACAAACGCCGCCGATGCCTCCTACGGGACCTTTTACAGAGAGTAAACAATTAGATAATGGATATGAACTTACTTTACATGTAAGTCCTAATAAGGTAGGACAGAATACATTTCATATTACTTTGAAGGATGAGAATGGACAGCCTGTTACTGATATGGAACAAATTGTATTGAAGACTCAATCTTTAGATATGAATATGGGCAAAGGTTCATTTAAAGTTTCGGCAGTGTCACCGGGAGAATATGAAGCGGAAGGTATGTATATTAACATGACAGGAAACTGGAATATACAAGTTCACGGATTAACAAAATCTCTTGATAGTTTCGATACGGATTATAAATTTATTGTAGGTGGCAGATAAAAAAGACGTTATAAATGAAAAGGAGTTTATAGAAAATGAAACGTATAAAAAAATTAGGAACAACAATGATCGCAACAATAATTGCAATGGGGATTTTTTCGTTACCTGTTAGTGCTCACGTAACTGTGAAACCAGCAACTTCTGACGTTAGCTCTTGGGAGACTTATACAATAAAGGTACCTGTTGAAAAGAATATGGCAACAACAAAAGTCACACTGAAAATACCGTCTGGAGTCGAGTTTCAACAGTACGAGCCAGTGCCAGGGTGGAAAGTGGAAGAACAAAAAGATGCAGCTGGAAAAGTTAAAACTGTAATATGGGAAGCAACAGGAGAAGGGATTTTACCTGGTCAGTTCCAACGATTTACTTTCGTTGCTAAAAATCCAGATAAAGAGCAACAAATAGCTTGGAATGCATATCAACAATATAAAGATGGAGAAATTGTTGAATGGACAGGCGATGAGAAAGCTGAAAAGCYCCAYTCACTTACTACGATTGCAAAAGGTACATCATTAACAGGAGAACATGGTGAAGTATCTAGTGTGGAAAAAAATGAAGGTACAAGTAATATGCAAACAATAGCAATTGTCTTATCAGTTTTAGCGATTGTATCTTCCATAGGTACGTGTGTTTTTGTAGTACGTCGTAAAAAGTAGGGAACATTGAAAGGTCTCATTGAAAGTAATGAGACCTTTGTTAATAAAATTTTGAGATTAAGCAGCTTCGAGGGGGGTTAGAGCTAYAAATACAACATGGTTTATTAAGATAAGGAACTCAATTGACTGTCATTACTTCTTCTGGTAGGTTATCATACTTAAGCCAGTTTTCAATTAAAGTATTAAATAGTTTGGGATTTGCTAAAGGGATTCCATGACCGATTTTAGGAATGATAATACCTGTGCAAKTAGGATTGCTTTCAAGGATTGCAGTCATCGAGTCTTTCATGATTCTTTTTTCGTTTTCTCCAACAGTCACTAATATATTGCTACTAGCATTCTCGAAACCTTTTGGTATTGTAAACGACATATTTTCTTCTAATATCCTCACAAATGTATTTTTACTTATTTGACAACTTTCATGATAATAGTTATCAAATTGTGTTTCATCTATGYACATTGATTTTGCTTGTATTTTGGAAAACGTCTTACTCTTTATAAGTGGATAGGTTAAGMCAAGGGATCTTATTAATGTTTTAGCGAAAGGARTTRGTTTAACTAATGCGCTATTTATCATAGCGTATTGAATTAAGTTTGGTTTCATACTGAGCATTGCAATTAATACTTGAGCACCTAACGAAAAACCGATTACTATAACAGTTTTACCTTGTCCTTTTTCTTCAACTAATTCAATGATTTTTTCAGCACTAAAGTGTATTGAAAAATGATCCTTACTACTATTTTCCCCTTGCTCGGGTAAATCAGGAACAAGGCAGTGAAAGTTAGTAAAATGTTTAATTTGTTTGTCCCACATCCATCCACTGACTCCGCCCCCATGAATAAAAACCATAAGTGGAGAGCTTGAATCTCCAAATTCTTTATACTGTAAAACCATATAATTCCCCCTTATGATTAGAATTGTTAGTCCATACATATGTATTAGAGATAATATATTCTACTTAATTATCATCATACAATAAAAAAGAAAAATTTTCTTTTTGCTAAGATGTTAAGTGACTGTACTCATAAAATGG
>NZ_JBFTMA010000050.1:0-13908 GCF_056396725.1 Bacillus sp. 05T31 | reverse complement strand
ATCTTATTAGGAGGAATGATAGTATTAATAATTTAGTTTGTTCCATTGTTTAATAATTTACGTGCATCTATGGGCTTTCATAACGCGCAATTATCTATTACTGGTAAGAATTTTGATATTAAATTTCTGGGGAAGTGATAAGTAATGGTCACTGTATTAAATAATGAAATTAAAAAATCATTAGTTGAAAAAATTGTGAATAAAAGTGCGTGTATTGGGTATATTGGTCTGGGATATGTTGGACTACCATCGGCTCTTAAATGTTTAGAAGCAGGTTATGAGGTAAGAGGATTCGATAAAAACTCAGCTAAAATAGAAAAATTAGAATGTGGAACAAGTTATATCAGTGATATACAGGATACCGAAATCCAAGATGCTTTACATACAAATAGGTTTTTTATTAGTACAGAAATGAAATATATAAATGAATGTGATGTTGTTGTTATATGTGTTCCTACTCCTTTAGAAAAAGATAGTAAACAACCAGATTTAACATATATTCATTCAGCAGTTAATGAAATAGTCAAGTACATTAGAAAGGGTACATTAGTCATTCTAGAAAGTACTACTTATCCAGGTACAACAAGAGAAGAGATTTTATATAAATTAGAACATGAAACCAATTTTGAAATTGGTACAGATATTTTTGTAGCATATTCTCCAGAGAGGATTGACCCTGCGAATAAATCATTTTCAATCCAAGATATTATTAAAATTGTGGGTGGAGTTACACCTAATTGTACAGATTGTGCTGCAGCCTTTTACAGTAACCTAATTAATGGGATTCATAAGGTCAGTAGTCCAGAAGTGGCAGAGACAGCGAAGTTATTAGAAAACACTTACCGTTTTATAAATATTGCTTTTATTAATGAAATGACACAAATATGTAATGAATTAAACATTAATATTTGGGAAGTAATTGATGCCTCTGGGACTAAGCCGTTTGGATTTCAAAAATTCTATCCAGGTCCTGGTGTAGGAGGACATTGTATTCCAATTGATCCTATATATTTTAAGTGGATTGCAAATAATAAAGATTTGGCAACAAGAATGATTGATGTAGCACAAGAGATTAACGAAAACATGCCAAATTATATTATTAAAAGGGCATTACAGTTACTACAAGATGAAGATGGAAAGAATGTTCTTATGATTGGCGTAGCATATAAGAAAAATGTTAATGATGCTAGAGAATCGTCAGCTTTGGATATTATGAATGGTTTAATGCTAGAAGGGTATAACGTCGATTACCATGATCCATTTATTGAGGAGCTAATTGTGGACAATCATAATGTGAAAAAATCTATCGATTTAACTATGAATGCATTAAATAAATACCATTTAATTATTGTTCATACGGATCATGATTGTATTAATTTTGATTTGTTCAATGAGGCAAATTGCTTAATTTTAGATACAAGAAACATATTTAGTATTTGTAGACATAGATGAAGAGGATTTATGTCTTGACCTCCATGATGTTAAAAGAAAAATCACTAAAAAAACTAAAGCCATTATTGCAGTTCATTTTGCTGGATACCCAGCCAAATTAAAAGAACTTCAAAAGATATGTAAAGAACACGGGTTATTTCTGATAGAGGATGCGGCTCATGCATTAGGAACTAAGTATGATGATACTTTGATTGGTACACATGGAGATATTATTTGTTTTAGTTTTTATGCTACTAAAAATATAACAACAGGTGAAGGTGGAGCGTTAGTCACTAAAAATGAGGAGATTGCTGAAAAAGCTAGATTATATGGTTGGCATGGCATCACCAAGAATGCATGGAATCGTTATGGCGAAAAAGGAAGTTGGCGTTATGATGTTCTATTACCTGGATTTAAGTATAACATGATGGATCTACAAGCTAGCTTAGGTATTAGTCAGTTAAAAAGAGCTGATGAAATGATTGAAAAACGAAAGAGAATAGCGGAAATATACCAGGAAGAATTAAAAGAAATCCAAGAGTATATAACATTACCTAACTATGTAAACAATCCAAGTATAAAACATGCATGGCATTTATTTGTTATAAAGATTAATCCTAATTCTCCTATCAGTAGAGATCAGATGATTCAAGAAATGAAAAAGAGAAATATTGGGCTGAGTGTTCACTTTATTCCCGTTCATATGCATCCATATTATCAAGAGAGATTTAATGTACATTTACCCAAAACAGAAGAAGTATTTGATCAAATTATTTCATTACCATTGTATAGTGCACTTACAGAAAATGAGGTTGAACATATCGTTACATCTTTAAAAAGTTTATACCAATTAAAGGTAGGGAGGTAAATATTTATGAAGATAGGAGTTATTGGTGGCGGTGGATTTATTGGTAAACATGTTACAAAGGAGTTAATAGCAAGAGGTTATGAAGTAATTATATTTGATAAATTTAAACCAAGTATTGATGTTCCTTTTGAAGAAATTGATATCTTAGATATTGCGACATTAAGAGAAAAGCTTATTAATGTGGATGGGGTCATACATTTAGCTGCATTAGTAGGTGTTGATAATTGCCGTTCAAATGAAGAAGATGTAGTAAGGGTGAATTTTGAAGGCACGAAAAATATTGTAGAAGTTTGTATAGAAAATGGAATAGATAAGTTATTATTTTCTTCTAGTTCCGAGGTGTATGGGGATGGTGTGAGTGTTCCGTTTAAAGAAAATGATGTCAAAATTCCCAAATCAGCTTATGGAAAAGCTAAATTAATGTCAGAAGATTTTTTGAAAGAATATGCTAATAATAGTTTTAAAGTCAGAGTGGTACGTTATTTTAATGTATACGGTTCACAACAAAATGATAACTTTGTGATTTCTAAGTTTTTAAAACAAACTCATAACGGCGAAAATATTACTATTTATGGGGACGGACAGCAAATTAGATGCTTTAGTTATATTAGCGATATTGTTAACGGAACTATATTAGCATTTGAATATGAAGGAGAGAATTTTGCTGATTTTAATATAGGAAATAACAAGCCTATATCTATGGAGGAATTAGCGGGAAAAATCAATGAGTTAATGGGAAACAAAAGTGAAATTGAATTTCTTAATTTAGGAGATGAGGGAGTAAGAGATTCTAACATAGAAATATTCAGAAGAATCCCTTCAATAGAAAAAGCTCAATTATTATTAAACTATCAACCAGTTATTTCATTAAATAAAGGGTTAGAGATAATAATAGAGGAGAAATATGGAAACACAGTATCTATATCCTAAAAACCCAAAAAAAATTAAGTATCCAATATATCCTTCTTTTTGGAGTATATTTGATCATATATATTTTTTGAAAAGTATATATAGATCCAATCATTCTAATCTAAAAGAGAGTTTACAAACTCTCTACCCTAATTCCGAAATTATATTAACTAATAGTGGTTCGTCGGCATTAGTAGCAGGGTTAAAGTATCTAAAGATAAAAAAAGAGGATGAAGTAATTTTATCAAATTTTAATTGTCCTAATGTAATAGAGGCTGTATTAACAGTAGGAGCAAAACCTGTATTAATTGATTTGACTACTGATTACTCACTTTCTCTTAATAAAATAAAAAAATACTCAAATGAAAATACAAGAGCAATTATTCTTACACATGTGTATGGATGTCATGAAGATTTAGAGGTTATTAATTGGGCCAGAGACAATCATATTTATATAATTGATGATGCAGCACAAGCAATGTTCTCTTATCAAAACGAAAAATTAATTGGTAGTTTAGGTGACATTGGAATTTTAAGTTTTGGGGGAACTAAACCCATTCCAAGTATAGGAGGAGGAGCATTACTTCTTAATCGTACGGTAAATGACTTGTGTGATATGGATGAAGAAAAGAAAGAAGAAGTGCTTTTAGATTATAAAAACCACCTGAAAACGCAATTAGCTTTAAGAATTAAGAAGAGTAGGCTACTGAGTTTATTTACTGATTATTGGGAAAAGTCAGGGATTCTTCCTTCTTATAATGATAGCAAATTGGATTCTTTGCCAGAGGAAACGGAAGTTATATATCCAAAAACAATGTCCACATTACGCTCATTGCTAATTGATAAACACTTAAAGAGAACGAAAAAGATTTTAGAAATTAATATATGTAATGCCAGTTTGTGTTATACGATGCTGCAATCAATTGAAGAAAAGTACGGGGTAAAGATTATATTTTCAGCTCAGAATGTTTATTTGAACTATTTCACTATTATTTTCAAAGAACCCTCTGATAGATATGAGTGTTCCGTATATCTGGCGGAAAAAGGAATACAAACTTGTTGGAATTATCTACCTCTAGGTGAAATCCCTATCTTTTCCAATTATGCTACAGAGTCAAAAAATATAGAATTTTTATGGTCTAGAGTATTATCAATACCTTTTAAATATCCTTTAAGGAAAAAAGACCTTAAGTATATATGTAGTCAAATTCTAATATATTTAGAGAAAAAGAAGTAAAAGGTGATTATATGGAAATCGAAATATGTACTGATGCCCAATATTGGGATACTTGTATGGAAGAATATAATGGTTCCGTATTCCATTGTTATGAATGGGGAAAATTAATGGAATTATTACCTGGTGTTCAATTTTTTCCAGTATTAATAAAAACAAGGGGTACAGTAGTTTTATCTCCTATATATGTACAGGATGGTAGGGTGCTGGGAAGTTTAATTGGTTATGGAGGCCCTGTAATCATTGGCCAAGATAAAATAGATTTTGCATTTTATGAATCGATAATAAATAGGAAGTTTGAGAATAAAATTCAAAAACTTTTATTACCTAGAACCATAAATCCTTTTCAAAGTTATAGTGATGAAAAGTGGGAGTATAAAGAAACTTATATATTAGATCTACCAAATGATTTTGAGAATTTATGGACATCGTGTTCAGGAAAAGCTAGGACAAGTGTTAGATATGCACGTAAACAGAATGTTGAAATTCGGCCTATAGCTTTAGAAGAATTAGATGAATTTTACAATTTATATCAGGAACATAATAACAGTATAGGAGCGAGTTACTCATTTAGTAGAGAATTTTTTTATCATTTATTTGTTAATTTAAAAGAAAGAATTCTTTTCTTAGGAGCATTCTTAGAAGAAGAACTAATTAGTTCCAGCATATTTATAATGGATAAACAAGTTTTATATTACTGGATTAATATTAATAATACTAAAGGGAAAAATACACAATCTTCATATTTGCTACTAAATGATGCGTTTGAATTAGCAATTCATAATAAATTAAAGTATGCGGATTTAGGATATTCGCATAATAAAGGAATTGCTAGACCTAAGATATACTGGGGAGCAGCTTTGAAAAAATGTTTTTGTTTAAAAGAGAGGATTTAAACTATGATTATTAGTGGCCACCAACCAAGTTATTTACCTTGGTATGGTTTTTTTGAAAAAATTCATAAATCGGATGTGTTTGTATTTCATGATATAGCACAATTTGAAAAGAAAGGTTTTTTAAATAGAAATCGTATTAAAACTTCCCAAGGAGTATCCTGGTTAACGGTTCCGATGCAAATGAAAAATTATAAAGAAATCCCATTGAATAAGTTAAAGATAGATAATACACAAGATTGGGAGAGAAAGCATTGGAAGACAGTAAGAATTAATTACTCTAATGCGCCCTATTTCAATGTATACAAGGATTATCTAGAGGGTTTTTATTCAGAAAAATGGGACAATCTTAACAGTCTAAATATGAATTTTATTCATTTTATTATTCGAGAATTAAATATTGATACGGAATTATATTATGCATCAGAGCTAGAGGGTATTACAGGGAAAAAAAGTGATTTTGTACTAGAGCTTTGTCAAAAGTTTAATGCCAGTACTTATTATTCTGGAAGTTTAGGTCAAGATTATTTAATAGAAAGTGATTTTGAGCATGAAAATATAGAAATCATGTACCAAAGAATAAGAGAGTATTCTTATCCACAGTTATTTGGTGAGTTTATACCGCATTTATCTATGCTAGATGTTTTGTTAAATTGTGGTCCAGAGGAAACAGAAAAATTAATTAAAGGAGTTTAAAATCATATGAATGTACTAGTATTTGYTGCACACCCGGATGATGAAATTATTGGTGTTGGTGGAACAATAGCAAAACACGTGGAACAAGGTGATGATGTACATGTTGTAATCCTTGCAGAGGGGAAATCTTCGAGATCTAAAGAATACAGAGAACTAGATTTAGAGGTTAAGAGCCTGTCTTATAAAGAAACGGAGGGGGCATGTACTACACTTGGTGTAACAAGTTTTGCGAGGTTAGATTTTCCTGATAATCGTCTTGATACATTGCCATTACTAGATGTTGTAAAAGAAATTGAAGAGCACATTAATAAAATAAACCCTACGATTATTTATACTCAATATGGTGGAGATATAAATATCGATCATACTGTTGTTTATAGAGCAGTGATGACAGCTACACGACCTCTACCAAATAGTAATGTTAAATGGGTGTTTGCATATGAAACCTTATCTTCTACTGAGTGGAATTATAATGAGAAAGATAAGTTTCTTCCTAATTATTTCGTAAATATTGAAGAACATTTGGAGACAAAATTAAATGCGATGAAACATTATGAATCGGAGTTAAGGGAATTTCCTCACCCACGTTCAATAGAAGCAATGAAGCACAATGCTTTTGTATGGGGAGCAAAGTCAGGATATAAAGCGGCTGAAGCATTTATGTTAGTAAGAGGAACATGGTAGGTGAAGAGAATATGCTAATACCACAGGTACCATTCTTTGGATTAGATAGCAAACAAATTGATTTAAAATGGGTTGAACAAGGTTATGGATTAGAAGCAAATATTTTTGATGGAGAATCTTTACATGATAAGTCATATACAACAAAGTTTTCAGATGTACTTTCTTTTGTTCAAACACTTAATCCATCTTTATTAACCTTGCATTTTCCAACTGATAATGCAGACTATTTAAATAGTGAATTTATAAAAAAACAGTTATATGAGTTTATTAATCTTGCTATAAAATATAACGCAGCAGGTATAACAGTTCATGCTAATCAATTTATGAACATAGCAGAATTTCAAAAGTATAATCTTATTGATAATAGAAAAAGAATTATAGAGTTCTTTAAAATGATAGATGAGGAAATAAAAGGAACCAATATATGGATAGGTGTTGAAAACTTACCCATCATTGGAAACTTAGGTGATGACTTTGATCCTATATTTGTATACCCAGAAGATTTTAATGACTTGGTAAATTTAGATTTATCTAATGTTGGAATAACGTGGGATATATGCCATTGGTCTATCACTTATCTTACACGTCTAGGTATTTCTAAATTATTAAGACAAGAGGAAATTGAGTATAAAGACTTTCATAAGTATATAAATTTAATGGATCATATCAAACATTTACATTTTAGTTCTTTTAAACATTTGACGATTCCTTATAGTGAGGTACGCTGCTTTGAGGGAGAAAGTCCGACTAATGGTTCTATTAATGAAAATTTATTACATGAAACTTTATTAAAAGTAAATAATCAAGTTTCAAGTAGAAATATAGGAATTGTATTCGAAGTACAGGAGACTGATTACACAAATAGAGTGAAATCATGGGAGACTCTTAATTGGTTCCAAAAGAATATTACTGGCATACAAGCAAACTCGAATTTTTTAAAGATATAAAAAGAGTTACTGCTTTAATATCATAACAAGTAATTTGAGTTAGAGATGATTTTAATGAACCTTTTCTTCTAAATAAGTATGTTAGGAGGGAAGGTTTTACTATTAATGTTTCCTAATAAAAGGGAGGACAAATGAAAAAATTAACTATTATCCAAAAAAACATTGTAAGTTTTGGAATTCTATTTCTTTTCTTTTTTAGTAATCCATATGGAGAACCAGTAAAAGTAAATGCTATGGTTAATAATAATCTGTATTCTCCTGTGACAGAACAAGTTCGTGCTAATCGTGCCATTGAGCATATACGTTTTCTTTCTGAAAAAATTGGTCCACGGCCAAGTGGGACTATGCAAGAACATAGAGCAGCTAAATACATTGGAGATACATTGCAGAAATTAGGATATGAGGTTGAGTATCAAGCATTCCCTGTACCTGATCAATATATTGGAAGTATTTCTTTTAGTATGTATGGGGAAAAAGATTGGCAGGTTGGGGCAGCATCTAATGCATTTATATCTACAAATCCAGTGGTTGGCTCGGTAGTTTTTATAGGAAAAGAAACCAATATTAATAGTTTATCTGAGTCGATCCATGGGAAGATAGTATTATTAGAACAAGCCGATACTATTGAAAAATATAATGAACAGGTTGAGAATGTAGCGATAAAGGGAGCAAAGGGTGTGTTGTTATATAGTACGATTGGGGATAGAGGGAACTATGGAGAAGCTTTTAATCCAGTTTTAAAAAAGAAACAATCGATACCTGTATTTGGGCTTGCCTATAATCAGGGGATTAGAATGAAAGAAAAGGTATTACATAATCACAATGTAGTCAGTTTAAAGGCAAAGCAAGAAGTAAATTTGCGCTCATTAAATGTTATTGCGAAAAAAAAGCCTAAACATACGACAGGTGATGAGGAAGTAACAATAATGAGTGCTCATTATGATAGTGTTATTGGGGCACCTGGAGCAAACGATAATGCTTCTGGAGTAGGGCTTTTATTAGAGTTGGCTTACAATTTTAAGGATATAGAGACTAATAAAGAAATTCAATTTATTGCTTTTGGAGCGGAAGAAAATGAATCTTTAGGAGCTTATCATTATGTTAATCAGTTATCTGCTAAAGACAAAACACGTATTCGAGGAGTGTTTAATGCAGATATGATTGCAACAAGTTATCATCAGGCTAAGGATTTATATGCAATGACGTTAGATGGCTCTCAAAATGAAGTAACAAATACTGCTGTAGCTACTAGTAAAGAATTGAGGAAATCGGTTGTGTTAACTGGAAAGTTTGATTCTAGTGATCATGTACCATTTAATCAAGCTGGAATTCCCTCTGCTTTATTTATATGGATGGATGTAGAGAGTTGGGAGCCTCTTATTTATCATGTTGAAAGGGTTTTCCATACACCTCAAGATACCGTTTTAGAGAACATCTCGGCTCAACGTATGCAAGATGCACTGGAGATTATTGGTACGAGTTTATATTATTTTATCAAAAGATAAGTATTTTTATGAATTGGTAGCTTATTTTGCTAAATTTAGATTTTGGTAAAAGTGTTATAAAGCTCTTTACGTAATAAAAAATATACAGTGAGCATAGGTGAGGTATATATGAGAAGTACATGGAAAGAGTTCAAGGGGATGGACCTTAATGTATGGATTCGCTTTATTGGAGAAGCTTTAAATGGTATTGCAATGATGATGTTAATGCCATTTTTCGCATTATATTTAAAGGATAAAGTAGATTCTTTGCTTGAGGTAGGTGTGATCATAGCTTTATCTCCAATTGCAGCAAGTATAGGCTCGTTAATTGGAGGACATATAGCAGATACTTATGGCCGGAAACCAACTATGGTACTCTCTATGGCCAGTAATGGGTTATTAATGCTGTTTTTTTTGTTCATAGATGGTTTTATAGCATATGCAATCTTATCTATCGGTTTAGGGTTATGTAACTCTTTTTTTGAACCAGCCGCATCTGCAATGGTTACGGATGTAACAGAACCAGAAAAAAGAACTGAGGCATATGGATTACTTAGAATGGCTCATAATATAGGAGCAGCGATAGGTCCTATAATTGGCGCAGCAGTTGTAGTTGTATCAAAAGATGTCATCTTTTTGATTACTTCTGGAACCATGCTGTTTTATACAATATTAATGGTACTGTTTTTAAAGGAAACAAAACCTAAAAATGTCATGATACATGAAGAAACACCTGAAAATTCAATAAGATCCACATTAAGAGTTGTTATAAGGGATAGGATATTACTTTTCTATATAGTTACAGGAATCATTATATTTATGGGATTCTCGCAATCGGAAGGTATGTTACCGCTTCATTTTAGTAATGAGAAGACAATGATTTTTGGAAATAGTAATCCATTTCCATATTTAATGACGTTAAATGGCCTATTAGTTGTTTTTTTTCAATTTCCCATTTCAAAATGGTTAACTTACAAATCGATTGGGAAATCAATGCTATATGGCGCAATTCTTTTTGGTATTGGTCTTTTGGCAATAGGATGGTTACCAAAGTGGTTTCAAGTAATAAACACAAACGATTTAGTTATTTTAGTTTCATTATTAATAGCTTATACAGTTTATACTTTAGGAGAAATGATTATGTCACCTGTCCAAATGACTTTCGTTGCTAATTTAGCTCCAGAACATTTGAGGGGTACTTATATGGGAGCCGCTAATCTGCAGTGGATTACAGGTAATATATTAGGGCCTCTTTTAGGCGGTTTGTTACTGGAGCATCTTCTAGGGCATATATTATTTACAATCTTAGGTGTGGGATGTGTTATGTCTGGATTTGTTTACTTATTATTAGATAAACTTGTTGAGAATAGAAGTAAACAGATACCTATAAAACAAACATCTTAATTTTAAAAGTGTTATCAAGTTGAAAAAAATTTCTATTTTATGAATTAAGTAAAGCGCACGTTTATTAACAATAAACGTGCGCTTTGCTTATTATCATTTATAATGTATTGAAATTAATTCATACATAGTAACTTTGACAGGCTACGGTTTTAATATGATAAAAATTAATTTGATTCTTCTTAGTCGACTACAATCAGATTTCTTGTCTTATCGATATGGTTAATTAACATACGATACTCTTCTTCGTATGTAGTTAACCGTTGGAGAAGGGATTTATTCTCTGCCGTTAAATATTCAATTTGCTGTTGTAAATCGTTCACTTCACTCACTGCTTTATAATTTTGTAGAAAGATAATAATGTCATCTAATGTAATAGATAAAGAGCTTGTTTCTTTTGTTTGTTGGAWGGGGGACTTGTTATTTCCAGTTTTTTGATTTTGTTTAGCCTGTTGTATTTCTTCTTCGTATTGTTTTCGTACGCATGAGTTCCAACGAAATCCGCAAGCAGCAGGTGTCCTAGCTAATTGCTTAGCTACCTCTTTAAATGCAGCTAATTGTGTTCCACCGTCACGAATATTTTGAAGTACTATTGTTGCGAGAAGTGAATCGTTATCGTTAGTCCAGGAATCTTGTCTTGAAATTACCATTTTTCAATCCTCCTTATATGCCTTTAATTACATATATGCAATTACTTAAAATGATAGAAGCCCAACTTCTCTTAAAATGTAAAGGTTTTATACTTAAATAAGAGATCGGTTTAATATGAGGAGAATAAGACTCATATTAAAATAATTAGGAGTAAGTTGATAGAGGTATACACTCTTTAAAATGCGAAATTGCATAAAAAATAAGGTTGACTATTTATTATAGCTGTAACTATAATAGTTACAGCTATGCAACTAAAGTAATAGATTTGATGGCATGAACTAGTTGTATTAATGATATATAAGTGAATATTAAAAAATGAATGGAGTTGAAAATATAACCCTAAATATAAGACACTTGTATGAAAAAGAAGTTAGGTAATCTATAGTTTTTTATAATCATATATAAATTAAAAGAGGTGCACGATTTGAAAATTTTTAAGGGAATTCTAGTTTCTTCAATTGCATTAACAGCATTTAATGGGGTGGGCGGACTACTCCCAAGTGAAAAATCAGAAGTTGCCTACGCAGCTAGTTACGATTATTCAAATAAGCAATTGAATTCTATTGTACATAAGCAAGTTACTAAACAATTAATTTTGAAATTTAAAAATGAAGCAAATTTGCCATATCAGGATGGGATAGAAAAATTCATTAAAGAAGAAAAACAAGACCCTGAATTAATTGGAATTTTAGCCGAATATCAAAATGTAACTATAAATCGACTTTTTAGTTCTTTAAATCCTAAAGAAATTAAAAATCTAGGTAAAGAAATAAAAGACTCTGATCATATTTCTTCTAATTTGCTAAACTATTATATTGTAGAAACCCAAGGTGATATTGATGTACAAGCATTGCTTGTAAAATTTGAGAAATCATCTCTTGTTGAAACGGCATATTTACAGGAAGAAGAAGCTCCACCTGAAGAGCGTTTATCCAATTTATCAGTTAATCCATATGATGAACCTAGACTTACAAGGCAAGGTTACCTTGAACCAGCACCATTAGGAATCAATGCACCTTATGCCTGGAGTATAAAAGGTGGAGATGGAAAAGGAACAACTTTTGTAGATATGGAGTATGGCTGGTTATTTAGTCATGAAGATTTAGTGAATCAGAAGATCGAATTGATGTCCGGACAGAACAAGAGTGAACACCATGATCATGGTACCTCAGTCTTAGGAATTGTTTCTGCAGAAGATAATAACATAGGTGGAATTGGGATTGCACCAAAAGCTAAGGTAAAGGTTGTATCTCAGATTAGAGACAACGGTAGGTATAATACAGCTGATGCTATATTAAGTGCGGTTAACAATATGCAAGCTGGAGATATTCTTTTATTAGAAGCTCAAGCAACTTATGAAGGATATGGAGATAAGAACTATCTTCCTGTAGAAGTAAAACCGGATATATTTGATGCAATTCGTCTGGGAACAAATAAGGGAATTATTATTATTGAAGCAGGTGCAAACGGCGGAAATGACTTGGATCAATTTAGAGACCGTAATGGTAAACAAGTTTTAAATCGTAATAGCCCTGATTTCAAAGATTCAGGGGCGATTATGGTTGGAGCAGCTTCTGCAAGGGTCCCTCATAAACGTTCATATTTCTCTAATTATGGTAGTAGGGTAGATGTATATGGATGGGGGAATGCAGTGGATACAACAGATGCTAAACCACGTGAATTTATGACAAATCTATATACTTCTAGCTTTAGTGGAACATCTAGTGCATCACCTATCATTGCTGGTGCTGCTGCATCAATTCAAGGAATTACAAAAACTAATCAGGGAAAAGTATATACACCAAGCCAGCTTAGAGATATTTTAAGTGATCCTAGTACAGGAACGAAATCCAATGATCCAGCCTCTGATAAAATTGGTGTTTTACCTGATTTAAAAGCCATTGTATCTAAACTTGGCTTTTCGCCAAACTTAAGCAATGATTCTTCCATTGTATTTCCAGAGGAACAAGAAATAAATAAAGGGAATGAAGGAACTACTATTACATTCCCGAAAGAGGATTCCGCTAATAGTGAAGGGAACTCTAACTTCATTTTCCCAGAATAATTGTAGAAATACTTTCTATTTAGTATAAAGGAATCTTATGTAACTAGTTGCTTATGATACTAGTGAGATAGGCTCTTATGTGTAATAGCATAAGAGCCTGTTTGTTGTACTTTTAACTAAAAGAGAAAAATGCTTTAATCAATTTTTTCAAAATGACTTCTATTTATTTTTATAAGAGTTCACATAATTGTTAGCTCCTTTTTTAGCATATACGTTTAAGTTGTTATAAACCGTATCAGTGCTTAAGTGATACTTTCATCCCATGCCTAAAGGCGGACTAAAGTCCGATATGAGCTTCCCCACATCGCGAAATCTGTAAATGATATTTATGATCTTACAAAAGCGTAATGTTAGTGTCACATAAATGAATTTTGCTATTAAGAAGATTAGGATATAATTTTTGTGAAAAGAGATGTGAGGTGAATAATATGAAACGAATTATGCTTATGTGTAGTGTTGTTGTTTTCTTTACAGTATTATTAACAGGTTGTAACTTAAACCGTCTTGGTACAGATACATATTATGTGCAAATTACCAAGGATGGTGAACAATTAAAAGAGAAAAATGTAAATGGGGATACGACTTACCAATATACATTACCTGGATTTGATAAGGATGGCGAAAAGAAAGAAATGGAGTTTACAG
>NZ_JBFTMA010000049.1:0-18961 GCF_056396725.1 Bacillus sp. 05T31 | reverse complement strand
GTCCAATGATAAACCAAATGAATGCAAGTGGAGCCATGAAGCGAATCCATTTTCCATAAGAAATGCCGCTCGCTGCGAGAACGCCCATTAAAACACCGGAAGTTGGATTGAGGCAGTTCACTACACCTTCTCCAAGCATAACAGCCTGTACTGTAACTTGGCGTGTAATATGCATGAAATCGGCTAATGGAGCTAATATCGGAATGAAAATAACAGATTCTCCTGTCCCGGATGAAATGAGGAAATGTAATGCGGCACTACTTACATACATGCCGAGAACGCCAAATACAGGGCTATGTCCTTCGAGAGACTGTGCGAGTTGATTAACGATTGTATCAAGTAATTTGCCTTGTTCTAAAATGACTGAAATACAACGAGCCATTCCGACGATCAAAGCACCGTATATGAGATTTTGGCAGCCTGCTAGAAAAGTAGAAGCGATATCGTTTGCTTTCATACCACCTATTATTCCCGCTGTAATTGCTATGAATATAAAAGTAGCGGTCATTTCTGCGTCCGTCCAATGTAGACGARAAGCGCCTATTAAAAATGCAATTAATGATAAAGCTGAAACGAGTAAAATTAATTTATGACGTATTGTCCAAGGAACTTCTGTTTTCTCTGTTTCTTTCTCACTTGAAAGAGCATTACTTGGAAACCAGTTATCTCCGAGTATGCTTCCTTTATTCGATTTTTTTAAGCGTTTTACATACCAATTAATATACAAAATGGTAGCAATTAAAAAAGAGATATAAATTGCCGTACGTAAACCAATTCCTGAAAACATCGGGAGTTCTGCGATTTTTTGTGAAATGCCTAAAGGTGAGGGAGATAAAATAGTAGCATTAAAACCAGCATAAGTGCCTAAATAAATAATTGCTACGCCGACGATAGCGTCCCATTTTAATGTGCGTGCAACGATGATGCCGATGGGGATAAAGCCGATAACTGAGTTCACGATAATACCAGTCGTTCCGAGAATAGAAAAGAGTGCGGCGACAATACAAATGAAAAGTAATTGCTGATTCCGAAATTTGTTAATTACATGATAGATTAAACCGTCAAGAGCACCTGTTTTTTCAAGAATTGCAATGGCTCCACCTGTAAATAAAATTAAGAAGATGATAGGAGCAGCAAGTGTCATTCCTTTTTCAATAGCGGTAAAAAAAGAAACAAACCCTACCGGCGATTGTGGAACAGAATGATAACTTCCTGGTATTGTCGTTGTAACAGTACCGTTTGTGACTCTTTTAAATTCTCCAGCAGGAACGAAATATGTAGCTATTGCACAAAGTAAAGCAATAAAAAATAGTAGTACGTACGCGTCAGGCATTTTAAACTTTCGTTTACTWGGCTGTTTTTTTGCCTCGGTCTGTAATTGCATAAAACCCCTCCTTTTYCACTTGGTTAATTTTTAATATTCYGAAATTTATCYGTGRAATAGATTATAATAAAGGTGGCTTCTTAAGGCAATAGTTTTTCTGTCCTTTTCTTACACATACAAATTGTTGCAACATTAGACAGGGAAACGAAAAAAATCCAAGAATATGTAATATAAAAGGAAAAGAAAAGAGGGAAAGAGATGTGGAAAACTACGGATCTATGTGATGAATTTGAAAAGGAATTACAAATATGTCGCCAGTCTTTTCAATCTTATGGGAAGAAAGAACAATTCTATGGAAAAATCGCAACGGTAAAAGTGAAGGATGATAATGTACTAGTAAAAGAGGGGTTACAAACACTGCCAGAAGGAACAGTATTAGTTGTTGATAGCGGAGCTTCTAAAAATTGCGCGTTACTCGGTGATAATTTAGCAGCTATTGCGGAAGARAGAAATTTGGCAGGAATTATTGTAAATGGRTATGTTCGTGATTCTAGTGAATTAAAAAATATTAATATTGGTATTTTAGCGTTAGGGACGATGCCAAATAGAAGTGTAAAAGAAGGAAAAGGAGAGCGAAATATTTCATTGCAATTTGGTGAAGTCGAATGGAAACCGAATGAATATGTTTATGTAGATGAAGATGGAATTATAGTTAGTGATAAAAGCTTACATAGTGAGGGTAACTAACTGTTACGATTTATTTAACCAATTATAACTAAAGTTAATTAAATATATCAGTAAGCCCTGCTAGTCAAGTGTCGGAATTAACAGGGTTGCATCCTAGTAGTCTTAGGAGAATGCACAAAAGCTTTGAATTAGCACCTGAAAAGGTGACTGCTGGTGGAACACGCTACTATTCAGAAGAACAAATCTTTCATTATCTAAAAGGGGAGCGCCCAAATAATCGCACAGTAATTGGCTAAAGACCAAACAGATAATTAAGGAGTTGMCTTCTGATGATATTGGCGAAGAAAGTCAGACTGATTCCAACGCCTGAACAAGAAAAAGTGCTTAGAAATCATGCTGGAGCTTCAAGATTCGCTTATAACTAYTGTAAAAGAATGAGTGATAGATACTATAAGCTATTTGGAAAATCTGTWTCACAGTTAGATTTACAGAAACGATTTACAAAGATCAAGAAGMGAAAGAGATATGAGTGGTTAAATGACATCAAYGCACAAGTTCCMAAACAGGCTTCAAAARATTTTGATAAGGCGAGAARAAATTCGTTCRAAAAGTAYAAAAATGGTTATCACACTTCTTATAAATCCAAAAAAGATTTAATTCAAGGATTTTATGCCAATTATGAAAGACTGATTATAGGAAAGAAAGTAGTTGATATTCAGTCTATTGGAGAAGTGAAAACAAGCCAACAACTACCAAGAAACAAAAAACCATCAAATCCAAGAGTTACATTTGATGGTCGTCACTGGTGGATTAGTGTAGGGTTCCAAGAAKMCYTTGAAKCACAAGAACTAACCAATGAGTCGATTGGTGTGGATGTTGGTTTAAAAGAGCTGTTTGTRGCTTCTAATGGTACGAAAGAACGAAATATAAACAAAGATGCYAAGGTTAAAAAACTTTTGAAAAGGAAAAAGTCAGCRCAAAGAGATATGTCTAGGAGATTTAAAAAAGGTGTGAAAATTCAATCTGCCGGATATGAAAAAGCTAAAACTGAGCACCTGCGGTTATCTAGGAAAATTATGAATATCCGAAATAACCATATCCATCAAGCAACAGCTAAMTTGGTGAAAAMCAAACCAATGAGGATTGTTGTGGAAGACTTACTTATCTCAAACCTGCTAAAAAACAAAAAACTATCGAAAGCATTTTCATTTCAAAAATTAAACTTCTTCTTTCAATGTTTATCATACAAGTGCGAGAAGTATGGCATTGAGTATGTAAAAGCTGATAAATGGTTCGCCTCAAGCAAGATTTGCTCATGTTGCGGAGTAAAATACGACCATTCAGTTCAACCAGAAGGACAGTGGAGTTTAAAGATTCGTGAATGGGACTGTGTTGGGTGCAATAGCCATCACGATAGGGATGTAAATGCTTCGATAAATTTATCAAGATGGGTAAAATAAATGCTTGATAATAGGAGGTAACGATACTGCCTCGTGTGGAGTGTTATACCCCTCGTCCCTTCGGGGTTGCGAGAACACGATGAAGCACTAACTTGTATAAATTTGATTGAATTGTATAGATTTAGTTAAGTTTATCGTATCGGCTTAGACATACTGGATTTACTATGTTGCTTATTTTTGGTGGCGTATTTCTACTGCGCTGGTTCATTCATGATGAAATCTTATTAGATCAGCTTATTGGTTTTAGTATAGGAATGGTAATGGTTATTTCATCAGTGTTCATTCAAAAGTATAGTAAAGAATTGCAGGTAAATGAGAAATATTAAAGGTTTCTAACCTCTTTTAAGTAGTTTGGTCGTAGAGGAGGCTTTCATATGACTTTTTTATTTGCGGTATATTTTGTTTTTATTATGACATTGTTAATTACATTTCTTCTTTCTAAAAGATCATTTGAGAAGCCTTTTATTAAATATATACCAGCGTTCATATTGTTTATTTTGGCTTTCATTTCTTCTATTATTTTTATATTTAATAACGGAATGGGAGAGCTTATGATAGCAATCTTCTTAGGTGTTACAGCAATAGCGAACGGTCTTTTGCTTCTTGCATTGAAAGTAGTTCGTGTGATTGTTGCAAAAGGAAAGTAGCGCATCGGAATTCGATGCGCTACTTTTTTATTTACGCTTCTTTTTAATAAATGAAAAGGCTAAAGCTGCAATTAAAATACTGCCTTTAATAATGTCTTGTGCATAATAAGGAACGTTCATCATTGTAAGGCCGTTTAATATGATTCCAATTAATACGGAACCAAGAAATGTTCCGATGACATTTTGTTTCTTAGCACCGAACATTGCGTAACCGATATAGGCGGCTGCAACTGCATCCATTAATAATGGGGCGCCAGCTGAAACTTGTCCTGTTCCAACACGGCTACATAGAATAATACCACCAATAGCTGCAAGTAAACCGCTAATCATATAAGCATATACACGGTAACGATCAGTAGGAATACCAGCTAGTCTAGCAGCTTCTCGATTCCCACCTGTCATATAAAAGAAGCGACCGTACGTTGTTTTTTCTAAAAATACATATGCAATTAAAACGACGATAAGCATGATAATGACAGGGACTGGAATTCCTAACACGGAACCTTGACCGATAAATAAAAAGGATGGAATAAAATGTCCTTTGGCACCAGACATTCCTTCATAAATAGAAGCCCCTTTTGAAAATGTTAAGTGTAGTCCATTAACGATATACATGATACTTAATGTAGCTAGTAAATCTGGTAGTTTAATTCGGATAACGAGTAATGCATTAAATAATCCAACTAATAGACCACAAAGAATAGGAATAAGGAGTGTGACTAATAGTTCTTGTCGATATAAAACGAGACAGGAAGCAGCTGCAATTGTTGCTAAACTAGCGGTAGAGCCGACTGATAAATCAAATCCATCTACAATTAATGTAAAGGTAACACCAATTGCAAGTAACGTTACAATAGAAATAGAACGTAAAATATCACTAATATTGTTRTAGGTTAAAAAAGAATCGTTKRCGATAGAGAAAAAAATTGTAACTCCAATAATGATAGCGATCGTGCTAAATTGATAAAAAAGATGAGTAGGTAAATATAGTTTCTTAGTTTTCGTTTTATGAATGAGATTCAATGKAATAGCTCCCTTCAGATAAATGTAAAAGCTGTTCAGGAGACAGATCACTCGGCAAGTATTCACCTACAAATTTGCCGTTTGCTAGTATAAGAATACGATCGGCGATATGTAACGCTTCATCTTGTTCTCCTGTGAAATAAATTACGGAACTTCCGTTATCTGTAATGTTACGAATGAATTGGAAAATATCTTGTTTTGCAGCTATGTCTACCCCTTTAGTTGGCTCGTCCAAAAGAAATAGATTAGGTTTGAATCCATCCCATTTTGCAATCGAGACTTTTTGTTGGTTTCCTCCGCTAAGTGAATGAATAAATGCTTTTGGATCATTCGGTGAAATGCTGAAAGCGGTAATTGCCGCAGTAGCATTATTTAATTCGGTTTGTTTTCGTCTCCAACCTGATTGGTGTAAATTTGTGTGACTTATAATATTTTCCGAAAGAAATAAGCCTTGTTTTCTTCTTTCTTCTGGTACAAGTGCGATTTTAGCTTTAATCGCATCTCGTGGTGTTTTAATCGTTATATTTTGACCGTCTATTTCTGCGTGATAAGTATGACGAGCACCAAATAAAGTTTCAGCAAGTGTTGTTTTACCGCTTCCAATTAATCCGTATATCACAACAGTTTCACCTTTCCGTATGGTGRGAGAAAGGGGAGAATGGTCCTTGTGTAATTGAAGTTCTTGTACTTTCAATAATTCTTCGTTTCCGCGTTTTGGTGCTGTATTAATAGGAAGTGTTAGTTGTTTTCCAGTCATTGCTTCCACAATTTGTTGACCTGTAATCTTTGTAATAGCTTCAGAAAGTGCAACTTTACCGTTATGTAATACAGTTACATCATCCGCGAAATTTCGAATCTCTGATAAACGATGAGAAATTAGGATGATGCCAATTCCTTTTGATGTTAAATCTTTTAATAATTTCCCAAAGGTTTCAACTTCTTTTGGTCCAAGAGAAGAAGTAGGCTCATCTAATAAAAGATAATTTGTATTGTTAGATAAAGCTCTTGCGATAAGAAGTAATTGTTTTTCATGTAATGAGCAGTTTGAAACATCTTCCGAAACATTTAAATCGACCTGTACAGYTTGCAARTRTTGTTTAGCGAGYRCSACTAATTTTGATTTTGAAAATAGTRCTTTATTTTGCATTGCTAAATGATCGATTAGTACATTTTCTAATAYAGATAATCCAGGAATAAGWCCGTRATCCACTTCTTGTGTYACGAAAGAAATACCATGYTTTTTTGCAACACGTGGAGAAGCCAGCGATTTTCTTGTATAAGAAACGCACTTGAACTTTACCGACTTCAGCTGGATCGGTTGCAGCCGTAGCAGTCCAAGGTGAATTTTCTTTTTGCATGAGTTGTAAATCTTCATTACTTAAGTCAATGCTGTATACTTTTATATCTGTACGACCAGCTTGTTCGAGTGCTTTGACGGCCCCCTTAGCAAACTCATCCCACGAAGCGAAAATAGCTTGTAAATCACCTTTTTTCGGATATTTTTTTAGTAAAGCCTCTACTTGTGTTTGCGTATCAAGTGGTGTGTTATTACTAGCGGTACCAAAGCGTGCAACTTCTTTTATATTTGGATAACGTTTATAAAAAGCATCAATGATAACATTGCGACGTTCCATTGGAGCAAATCCGCCAACCCATACGACGGCGATATTCCCTTGTCCATTCAGATCTTCCGCTAACGTTTTTAATGACTTCCATGCAAGACTATAGTCATCTTGATCAATAATCGTTACGCCTGGTAATCGTAGGTCATTATCAAATGCAACTACAGGAATATTCGCTTGTAATGCTTTTTCTACTCCGGGTTTTAGTGCTTCAGAGCGACCGTGATCAATTARAATACCATCAACTTTTGAATTAATAGCAGTATCTAGATTTGCTGCCATTTTTGCTAAATCATTATCAGAATTGTAGACTTGCACACTGCCGCCGAATAGCTCGACTTGTTTTTTGACACCCTCAATATATTGAGAGGAAAAAGTTCCGATGGACATTTGCATAATTAATGCGATTTTTAATGGSTTTTTTACTTGGCTTGGAATTTCTGTTTGTAAATGATTTGCTGCTGTAGTAGYTTCTTTCTTCACCGTTTGTTGCTTTTGTGAAGAGATAGCATCTTGTTCATTTGTGCAAGCTGTTAATGCGAGTAAGAGAATAATGAGTACGGTGGAACATAATTTTTTCATAAAAAAATCCCTCCTAAATTAAGAAAAGAGAGGAGGGAGTGAAAATAAAAACGTCYTTTCATATAGAAAAGACGTCTTATCATATTACTCTTATCTTTCAACACAATGTGTTGTAAGAATTAGCACCGTGCCCATAAATGGGTCGGTTGCCGGGCTTCGTAGGGCTCATCCCTCCACCTGCTCTTGATAAGACATCGAATATTTAACTATTTCGAATTATTCCATAAGTGTATGCTGTTGTCAAATATTTTTTGTAAATAAAAAATCCCTCACAACGAGGGATTTTAATGTGGTAAGAAAACTAATTGATAAGCGAACAAGATCCCGAATAAATACACAAGTGGGTGAACAGCACGGAATTGTCCTTTTGCCACTTTCATAAGTGGGTATGAAATAAATCCAAGTGCAATACCTGTTGAGATACTTGATGTAAGTGGCATGCTTAAGATTACTAAAAATGCTGGGAATGCTTCATCGAATGTATCCCAATCGATGTGGCGAACTGAGCCCATCATAAGACTACCAACGATAATTAGTGATGGTGCTGTAATAGCTGAAACGCCAGAAACAGCGCTCACTAACGGTCCGAAGAATGCTGCTAATGCAAATAGAACAGCTACTGTAACAGTTGTTAAACCAGTACGACCACCAGCTGCAACACCAGCAGATGATTCAATGTAAGCTGTTGATGGTGTTGTTCCGAACATAGCTCCAATTGTTGCTGAGAATGAGTCAGATAGAAGAGCTCGTCCTGCTTTTGGAAGCTTTCCATCTTTCATAAATCCACCTTGTTGTGCWACRCCAAGTARTGTWCCWGTTGTATCRAATAGTGTAACAAGGAAGAATGAGAACACAACGCCGTATAATCCGTAGTTAATTACATCAGATACAGCAGTAATTGGATTTGAAACGATAATTCCTTCTGGTAATCCAGGCATTGATGTAACGCCGCTTGAGAATGTTAATTGACCTGTGAAGTAAGCAATAATACCAGTTAATAACATTCCGATAAATAGTGCCCCGTTTATATTTAAAGACATAAGGATAATTGTAATTCCAAGGCCAGCTAATGCTAGTAGAACTGGAGCAGAGTGAAGATCGCCAAGCCCAACTAAGTTTGCATCATTTTTTGTAACAATTCCCGTTAAGCGCAAACCGATAAAAGCAATAAAAAGACCGATACCAGCAGTAAGTGCATGTTTTAAGTTTTCAGGAATTACTTCCATTAATTTTGTACGGAATGATGTGAATGATAACAAAATTAAAATCATACCTGCTACGAATACAGCAGAGAATGCAATCGCGAAAGTCATGCCTTCATGAGCTTTTACAACAGAATAAGAGAAGTAAGCATTTAATCCCATACCCGGTGCAATTGCGATTGGTAAGTTTGTAAAGATTGCCATAAATAATGTTCCGACAACAGCAGCGATAATTGTAGCTGTAAATGCTTGTTCAAATGGAACGCCTGCATCCCCAAGGATGACAGGGTTTACGACAATGATATATGCCATTGTTAAAAAGGTAATAATACCTGCCATAATTTCAGTTTTAATAGAAGTTTTATGTTTTGAAAGGTTAAACATATAAACATCCTTTCTTTTTACGAATAATTTCCACAACAGTTATATATAATATTCGTTTTTTATCTATTTTGCAATAGTTTTGCATAAAAACTTTAGAACAACTCATATTTTATGTCTTAAATTCGAATGTTAACCGTAAAATTGCGTGTGAATTGCGGTTTTTTAATGTGTAAGTAGTTTTTATTATTGTGCACATTATAAGGGGAAAGGAGTTGAAGGAAGTTATGCCACAGCAAAAAAACTTTTTAACGATGCCAGCGCAGCATCAAGATAAACAGCCTGGTATTGAATCGTTAATGAATCCTCTTCCAAAGTTTGAAGATCCTAATTATAAAGGAAGCGAAAAGTTAAAAGGAAAGAGTGTATTAATTACAGGGGGAGATAGTGGGATTGGGAGAGCTGTTTCCATCGCTTTTGCAAAAGAGGGAGCAAATATTGCGATTGCTTATTTAGATGAGGACGAAGATGCGAATGAGACGAAACAACTTGTTGAGAAAGAAGGCGTGAATTGTGTATTGCTGCCGGGGGATTTAAGTAATGAGCAACATTGTAAAGATATTGTGGAAGAGACCGCCCGGCAGCTGGGGAGTTTAAATGTTCTTGTGAATAACGTCGCACAGCAATATCCGCAGCAAGGGCTAGAGTATATTACAGCGGAACAGTTAGAAAAAACGTTCCGTATTAATATTTTTTCTTATTTTCATGTTACAAAAGCAGCCCTCTCTCATTTAAAGCAAGGGGATGTAATTATAAACACGGCATCTATCGTTGCGTATGAAGGAAATGAAACGTTGATTGATTATTCTGCAACGAAAGGAGCGATTGTCGCTTTTACAAGATCGCTATCTCAGTCGTTAGTACAAAAGGGAATTCGTGTAAATGGTGTTGCACCAGGCCCAATTTGGACACCGCTTATTCCATCCAGTTTTGATGAGAAAAAAGTATCACAGTTTGGGAGTAATGTTCCTATGCAAAGGCCTGGTCAGCCGTATGAATTAGCGCCTGCATATGTATATTTAGCGTCTAGTGATTCGGCATATGTAACGGGACAGATGATGCATGTAAATGGTGGAGTAATTGTGAATGGATAGTTTTCATTTATAAGAGCAAAGTAAAGTTAATTGTATTTATCCCGCTATTTGCGGGCAGTAAGACTCCTACCTAACAATTCGGTGAATACAAGGAAGTTAGGTGGGAGATAAATGTCCGTAAATGCTCGATTGGTGAAGGCTAATCCTCAGTGGGGATGGACAAAATCCCCAAACGAGTAAAGTTTCACTTTATTATGATGTTAGTGCTAGGGAGGATTTAGATGAAGAAAGTATGGTTTATCGTAATCCTATTTTTCTGCCTGCCAGCTAGCGTTTTTGCTAATACAGATCATTTAATATTAGTTAACCTTACGACGAATCAGCTGTCTTTTTTTGAAGATGGAAACTATACTAAGACATTTCCGATAACGACAGGAAAAGACAGGACCCCGACGCCTGARGGKAATTTTTGTATTATAACTAAATATAAAAATAAAGAATACCATCGTAAAAAAATAGCTGGRGGTGCTCCGAATAAYCCTCTCGGTACGAGGTGGYTAGGTCTAGATAAAAAGGAATATGCAATTCATGGAACAAATCGGGAATGGACGATTGGAAGCAGGGAGTCGAATGGTTGTATTCGCATGCACGATCGGGACATACAATGGTTATACGACAGGGTACAATTACAGACGAAAGTAATTATTTCTCGTTTTCATACGAGTCCCGAATATGAAGCGTATAAGCTTGGTTATCGKGTTGTGAGYTGGAATGGTCGTAAAGTAGAAGAAGAACAAATTGGAATGCTTACGTTAGTAGATCGTGTAAATATATATTGGCAAGAACCAAATGGACAATTGACGAAAGTAAAAACGGTATTGCCAAATGAAAAATATACAGTGTATTCAAAACGAAAAGATGGAACCTATTATATAGGAAACAATTTGTATATTGTAGATGTAACGGGAGAAAAAATTCGTTATGAGCAATTACCTTATTCGATTTTAAGTAACATATATAAAAGGAAATATAATGTTCTATAATAGCTACCGTGTATAGGCGGTAGCTTATTTGTGATGAAGTTTAGTTGGTTTTAATGATTTCATACCAATCGAGCGCCTGTAAATAGTGAGATAAAAAAATTGAAACAGCAACTATTATGTTTTGCTGAATATAATACAGTACAGACTGGGGGGCGGTCACATTATGAAAAGTGAATTTGCATTTAAAATTTTCTTAATCACGACTTGTTTATTTATCGTGTATTTATATGCGTTACTCGTCTTCTCCTTTTATGTTCCATATATCGATTTAATATTGTTCGTTGGATTTATTTGGGCATTTGTTAAAGCGAGGGAAGGGGAGAAGAGTGTATATCGGCGCATTACTTTATGCGGGACGGTCCTTCTCGTTATTTTGTACTTTTTTATGATGCATGATGTTTGGAGGGGAATGTAAAAAAGCATACGACTAATCGTATGCTTTTACATCTACTATTGATGGAAGTGAAGCGATTGCTCCATAGTTTGTACATGTTATGGCACCTACTTTATTTGCGAACGAGACAAACTCGGCTAAATCTGTGAATTTTTGAGGAAGCGTTTGTTCATTTTTTGAAATTTGATATAACATCGCTCCGACGAAAGCATCACCAGCACCAGTTGTATCTACTTGTTTAATGGAAATAGAAGGTACAATGATTTGAGCTTCTTTTGTTGCGAGAAGGGTACCGTCTTTTCCAAGTGTGATAGCTACAACTGTAGCCCCGTAATTTAATAATTTTAGTGCTGATTTTTGTAAATCAGTCTCTTTAGAAAGCATCGTTGCTTCTTCTTGGCTTACTTTTACGAAATGAGCGTGTTTTATAAAGGATAGGCAATCTTGAGAAAATTGTTCTACATCAGTAACAAGTGCATCTCGATAATTTGGATCAAAAGAAATAAAATGATTATTGTCTTTTGCATATTGTAATAGTTGAAAGTATGTTTCTTTTAATGGACTTGCTAATAAGGCCGTTGCTGAACCGAAATGTATTAGATCATTACTTTTTATTTTTGATAAATCGATTTTATTAAAGGTGTATTCGCCATCAGCTCCGCGCATAAAAATAAAATCGCGTTCACCATCTTTATCGATAGATACGAAAGCAAGCGTTGTTTGTTTATCTTTTATGAGCATTGAAGTGTCAACATGAGCACGTTGTAAAGATTGTTCTAGAAAATCACCAAACGGATCATTTCCTACTTGGCCCATAAATGTAGCGTGTCCACCTAATTTTGTAATAGCAGCGGCAACGTTAGCGGGAGCCCCACCAGCTTTCTTTTCGAAATCTGTACCGTCCACTAAAGAAACATTGGAGTTTCGGCAAACGAAATCAATTAATAATTCACCTATACAAAAAATATTTCTCATACAATCCCTCTTTTAAGTTTATATTGTGTAATTGTAAAGTTTAGTTTTGCATCTGAAAAGATGGCGATATGATGTGTAATGTCTTTTCGCGGAAATACTCTAGACGTAAAGACAGTGGAACCATCATATAAGAAAATTTCTACGATGCTATTATCTACAAATATTCTTAGTTCTATCGTATCGCGAATGTCAATTTTTTTACAGCGTTCATATCCATACTCTCCGCCAAATTGGTGATGGAAGTTGCTTCGGTCTATAGAAATAGTCTCTTTCTCGCGGTTAAATGTAATCGGGAAAGACTCCTCTTCATTATGGAAGAGGGAAAGGCCGAATTTGTTCGCATCATCTGTTTTAAGAGTAGCAATTAATTCATATGAGCATTCATGGTCAAGGGCCGCTAATACGTTTAGCCCAGTTGATATGTCACCTGAAATCTCTTTTTTTAGTGTTCTTAGTTTTTTTAGTTCTGAAACTGGTTTTTGTTTTAATATATTATTTTCTAATGCTAGTTCTCGTGGAAGTGTTAAACAATGAGCCCACATATAATCATCAGAAGGATATGTTATTTCGCTTGAACCCGCCCAAGCAAATAAAAGGCGGCGACCAGATTGATCTTCTAAAGTTTGAGGGGCATAAAAATCGAACCCTTTATCAACTTCGTAATACGAATCAATATGGAAATATAAATTTTCAATATCGAAATTTCCAATTGCATATACGACATTATATACATTTTGAAAATTTTCCTCGTCTCTTTCAATTCCTTGAGGTGAAAAGAGCAGCACATCTTTATTCGATAATTGGAAATAATCTGGACATTCCCACATAAATCCGAATTCTTTTAAGTTTGTTTTGATCTCACCTTGGAAAATCCAATTGTATAGGTCTATTGATTTATATAATAATAGTGTCCCCGTTTTATTTTCACGTTGTGCACCAAGCAACATATAGTAAGTATCGTTATTTTTCCATACTTTTGGGTCACGTACATGCTTCGTATATCCATCAGGAATCATATCAATAACAGGATTATTACTATATTTAGTCATCGTATATTGAGAATCCATCGTTACCATACATTGTTTAGCATCCCGAGAATCATCAGGTTTCTTTATATTCCCTGTATATAATAAGTGAAGAAGCCCATCTTTTATAATAGAACCACCAGAATATGCGCCGTGTGACTCATAGCTTTCGGTAGGGATAATGGCTACAGGCATTCGTTCCCAGTTAATAAGATTTTTTGATTTTACATGCCCCCAATGTTTCATTCCGTGAATCGGGCCAAATGGATACCACTGATAAAAAACATGATATTCATCATTGTAGTATGATACACCGTTAGGATCATTCATTAATCCATATGGCGGATGAATATGATAAATCGGTTTCCATAAATCTTGATTTGCAGTTTCATATAAAGAATTTAATTCTTCTTTATTGGATTGCAGTATTGTTTTATATTTTGACATAGGTTTTTACCTCGTTGTTATTTACTTTCTTTATATAAAATGAGAGTGGCAACAAAAGCAGTAATAACTGCAATAGCGAAGCCGATTACATAATGAATCACATTCATCATGCCAAGCGGTGCAACAATTGTAAGCATTGGAATACCTGTTAAACCGTATGCATTGGCTGCGACTTGCATCCAAACAACGTAAGCGCCTCCAATTGCCCCACCAATAGCAGCTGCAATAAATGGTTTACCAAGCTTTAAATTGACACCAAAAATAGCTGGTTCTGTAATTCCTAAAAATGCTGACGCTGCTGCTGGAATTGCGATTTCTTTTGTTTTTTTGTTTTTTGTTTTGAAATAAACTGCTAAAGTAGCTCCGCCTTGGGCGACGTTAGCCATTGACCAAATAGGGAGTAAGAAATTGACACCGATATCTTTATTAGCAAGTAAGCCAGCTTCAATAGCGTGGAAGCTATGGTGTAAGCCAGTAAGAACGATTGTTGAATATAGACCACCGAATATAAGGCCCGCTACTGGTCCTGCAAATTGATAAATAGTATTTAAAAGGTACGTAATACCGTCACCGATTTTATATCCAATTGGTCCGATAATAATAAGTGATAAAAAGCCAGTTATAATAATTGTTAAGAACGGTGTAACTAATAAATCTAAAGAGTTCGGAACTCGTTTGCGGAGTTCTTTTTCAATTGTACTCATAACGTATACGCATAATAAAATAGGTAAAACAGTGCCTTGATAGCCAATCATATCAATATCCATACCGAGGAAATGTAAAACAGTTGGTTTTGCGTTTGCAAGAGTCCAAGGATTCGTTAAGTTTGGGTGAGTTAATATGCCACCAATAACTGCACCTAAGAAAATATTTCCTCCAAATTCCTTAGCTGCACTAACACCGATTAAAATAGGTAAAATAACGAAAGCTGCACTTGAGAACATATCAAGTAATTGGATAAGTGGGTGATCGCCAGGAACTAATTTAAACGCTTTCAACATTCCGAGTAGCCCCATAAGTAAACCACTTGCGACGATAGCTGGAATAATTGGAACGAAAATATTGGATAATGTTTTTGCTAGGCGAGTAATCGGATTCATTTTTTTCTTAGGAAGATCGTTTGATGCCGTAGAATCAAGTTCGGTTATTCCGATTAGTTTTGAAAATTCATCATACACTTTGTTTACTACGCCAGTGCCAAAAATAATTTGGTATTGCTCATTCGTTGCGAAAGCACCTTTAACCCCATCAATATTTTCGATTTCTGACGTGTTTATTTTTGTTTCATCTTTTAGTACAAGACGAAGGCGAGTAGCGCAATGAGTAGCGCGAATAATGTTTTCTGTTCCTCCGATGTTCTGTAAGACTTGAGTTGCAATTTGTTTCATATCCATAAAAATTCCCCCYTGCTATATATTTCGAATTTGTGGAACCGGTTCCGTTTTTGTTTAAAATAAAAAACAGGGACATGATGTGAAAAATCCTGTTTTTAAAATGTGGAACCGGTTTTAATTTTATTATAGAGCGCCTTTAAATTTTGTCAACGCTTTCTTGAATTTTTAATATATAGCGCGAATGTAATGTTTTTGGAATTGTTTTGTTTTCAACAAGCTGCGAAAGAGAAATAGCAGCAAGTTTACCAGCGTACTCATAGTCAAATGCAATTGTCGTTAAGCTAGGGTGTACCATTTCAGAAATATCATAACCGCCGAATCCTGTTACAGAAATATGATTTGGTACAAACAGGTGATTGGAATGAATTACTTTCATTGCTCCAAGAGCGATATTATCTGTAGCACATACGATAATAGTAGGACGGTTATAATCCAAAATATGTTGTACTTGTTTCATTGCATCTGCTGTTTGGAAAGTTGTTTCGTAATAAGATACGGTACAAGTAGGCTCTAAATTTTCAATTGCTTTTTGAAAACCATTTTTTCGATTTACACCAACTGAAATATCATCTCTTGCTACTCCTAAGTAGGCGATATGGCGGTGACCTTGTGATAATACGTATGCTCCTAGTTCATAAGCAGCGTCAAAATCATCGTGAACGAGGCAATATTGATCCTCATATTGTTGACCAACAAATAAAATAGGGGTATTAGAATTAGCGATGATGTGTTTATGTTCTTTAGTTAAAGTCTTCGTTAATAAAATAATGCCAGCTACTTTTTGATTTATAAAGTTTTCCATCGCTTGAATTTCTGTTTCGATTTTTTGATTTGCATTTGCAACAAGCATTTGATAGTTATTTTCCCGTAAAGTATTATCAATCCCAATAAGTGTTTTCGTTGTAGCGAAGGAGTCTAATCGGGGGATAATAACACCAATTAAATTCGTTGTTTTTGCTTTTAAACTTTGCGCAAATGTATTTGGAGAGAAATTTGTTTCTTGAATAATACTTTCAATTTTTTGTTTTGTTTTATCACTTACATATCCACCGTTTAAGTAGCGAGAGACAGTACTTTTTGCAACCCCAGCTAATTTGGCGATATCTGCAATTGTTTTAGCCATAATATTCCACCTTCGTATTCATAAAAAAATGTTAACTTTATTATAGGGAGAATTAAAGGTTACGTAAACAAGAAGAGAGGAAGAAAAAAACACCTCACGTAAATGAGGTGGAATAATTGTTAATATTTTGGCTTGAATGTATGACAACACGTTTCTACACTCGTTGTTACAGAACTTTCTAGCGTCTCGTTTGTGAAAGTTGCACTGGTATACGAATTATTTTCAGATTGACCAGCTTCTTGTGCATCCGGTTGAACAACGATTGCACTTGCTTGACAAAAGTTACCTTGTCCCCAAAATGAGCAATTGGAAACAGAGCATTTTACTTCAGGCATAAAACCCCCTCCTTATACATTAGTGTGGGATTTTACGCCCATTTCATGTGTAGAAGGAGTTTCCTTTTCTCATTATTTTTTCGTTTGCTCAAGCCATTCTTTTAATTTGTCTTTCGATTGTTCGCCGCTAATACGGCTCACTTCTTTACCATCTTTAAAATGAATGATTGTTGGAGTKCCTTTAATTTTATATTCATCCCAAGGAGCATCTAATTTTTCAATATCCATAACTTTCATATCAAAATTCAAGTCTTTAGCCATCGGTACTACGATAGGAGATAATTTTTGGCAATGAACACAAGATGTTTGATAAAAGTATACTGTTTCTTCTTTTTTCTCTTTTAAATTCTTTTGGAGATCTGAAAGAGAAATTTTGTTTGTGTAGTAGTCAGGACCATCTGATTGACTAGTAGCATTATCAATTTTTTGGCTCGTTGAAGCATTTTTTTCTTCCATTTGTGTCACAGCGAAAATTGCTGCAAATAAGACGATAATAATACCGCCAAATATAAGCATTTTTTTCATTCTKTCATCTCCTTATTTGTTTTTWATTACRATRAAGCTRCAAAYAGCGATTGTGATAAAGCCGATAAGAGCTAAAAACGGGATTGTCACAAAGCCGAACCAATTTATGTATTCTCCCGTACAAGGTACGCGTCCGCAAGCTGCTCCTGCAGCTGATAGTGCTGAAACTTTTTGAATTGTATAATGATATAAAGAAATACAAGCACCAATACTTGCAATTGGTAAGGAATAACTTGCAATACGATAATCTTTTTTTACTACAGCAATGCCGAGCCATAAAACGAATGGATACATAAAAATACGTTGATACCAGCAAAGGACACAAGGCTCAAATTTCATGATTTCGGAAAAGTATAGGCTACCTAGCGTAGCAATAAAAGAAGCTCCCCATGCAGTAAATAAAGCATACTCTTGCTTTTTTTCTCGTCCCATATTTTATACCTCACTTATAATAGTTACATACTAAATTATAGTATGAAGTAGCACAGAAAAGAAAGAGAAAATATGTTTATCAATAAAAGTTTTGTAAAAGGAAACTTTTATTGATATAAAAATGTTCAAAAAAGCGCCATTCTCTAAGAGAGAATAGCGCTATATTTTACATTTGAATTTGCTCTACTACGTCTTCTACATGTGACTTCTGGGATGCATGGTCAATATATTGAAATAGGAGCTGCAATTGTTTGTCAACTTCTGGCAATTCTTTACTGTATTGATAAGCGTGTAAAAAGTGTTCAATACGCTTAGAGAATAGTTGATCATTCGTTTGAACCATTAAAACGAGTAGTTTATCCCAATTACAGCAATACGTGTAATAGAGAGCTTTGTCATAGTCGTTATATGTTTGCACTGTGTACCCTCCTTACTGAGGAGTTATATATAGTGTGTGACAAGTAAGGAGAAATACACTTGAAAGAATTTGTTAAGAAAAAAGTGAATGAAAAGAAAAAAACGAGGGATTTCCTCGTTTTTAAGCTTTTGGCATTGGCGTAGGTGTTGGCTTGCCATACCCTTCTTTGTATTTATTATCAATGTAGTTGCGAATTTCAAGCGTTGATTTTCCTTTTTGTTTCATCGAAGCAGATTCAACTGCGATTTCTAAGCAATTTACACAAGTCGTTGCATGGGAATCCCAAACAACTTCACCATTCTTTTTGATTTCACGAATAAAGCAATTTTTATTATTTTTATGTCCTACACTTTCACCACACCCGCAGTAACAAGGAATCCAATCTAATAGTTCAGCGTTTTGTCCTGCGACAGTGTAGATRTCTTTCATTTGYGGATCAAGCTTGTCTAGRAAGGYMGGRAGTGTGTCGACTCCTTTTGTCTTTTCTTGAATGTCAGCYTGCTGAGTATGTGATGCRTGRTCATGYTCTTCTTTTGATTCAGATGATTTTTTTTCATTTGTACYAGTRCTYCCGCATCCAGCAAGAATTARRCTCAGTACTGCAAGTAAAGAAAATACATAYTTYTTCATACGCTTGTCCCCTTTACAAATGTATTAACCAAATTGTATCAAATATCATGGTGTGTCGGGTGAAGATTCTTTCGACTGATTTTTGAAGCGCCATCGTAGTGAATGGAATAGAAATAAGATTGGGATATAAGCGTATACAATATATAAACCTGCTTGAGACAGTACTGTATTTAATGTATTGATACTTTCGCGGTTTGTGAAAAATAAGGATGAAATAAATATAGTTGCGATAAAAAATGGCAGTGCAATGTTAAATGG
>NZ_JBFTMA010000048.1:0-12619 GCF_056396725.1 Bacillus sp. 05T31 | reverse complement strand
CTTTTACTAGCGTATCAAGTAATTTTGGTCCACTGCAACTATATTTTGGACTTGTACGGCAATCCCCGCTTAGTTCCCAAAACATTGCGCCACTTAAACCCTTTGTCTTTATATAGTCTGTTTTATATTTCATAGATTCATTGTCATCATAGCTAATAAAGGTTCCTGTAGTCGCATTATATAAATAAGGTACTTTCGCTACATCGTTCCATCCGCGAACAAAACCATTTTTATTCACATAATTAGATGCTAAATCACCATAATCGTACACACCTGTGTCACCGGTAGAATAATCATCCCAAGTACCTTTAGAAGCGAGCTTTCCGTCACTACCTGGTTTACAAGGTTGGTATTGCCCATTATTTTCTTTTCCGCAACTTTTCCATCCACGTCCGTAAAAAGGTACACCTAATACGAGTTTATCCGCTGGAACCCCTTCATTTGTATAAATGTCTATCGCACCATCTACGTAAAATTTCGTATCCGCTGCGGGGTCATTTGGATCTTTGTATAGTGCAGCATTATGGTTAGAAGTAGCTTCCCATCCACCGTGGAAATCGTATGTCATAATATTAATCCAATCCAGTATTTGAGAAATCTTCTTTAGCTCTGTATGATCCGCATAACGTTGGCTTGCACCTGACGCGATTGTTAGTAAATATTGTTTACCATCTTCTGCACCAGCTTTCGTTAATGCATTTCGAACATCTTGAAGCAGAAGGGTGAAGTTTTGTTTATCTTCAGGACGATAACTACCACCAGGAATCGTTTCAACACCCGGGTATTCCCAGTCTAAATCAACGCCGTCAAATCCATATTCGCGAAGAAAAGCTACTGTAGATTCAGCGAATACTTTTCTTGTTTTTTCATCAGCGGCCATATCAGAAAAGCGGTTAGACCAAGTCCAGCCACCAACTGAAATAATTGTTTTTAAGTGAGGATACTTAGCTTTTAATCGTTTCAGTTCTCCGAAATTTCCACAGCGGGCATATTTATCACAATCTTCCCAAGTTGTACCCGATCCCGGATAAGATTTTGTGACATCAGCCCATGGTTCACCGAGTACGAGAGTGCCATTAGGGACCTCTTTATTTTGCAGTGGTACACCAGATTCTTTACAGTTCCACGTTTGTTTATTTGGATTATCGGGGTGAGTAGAAGGGTTTCCATGTTTTCCATTCCAGCAAATATCAGCGAAAGCATAGTTTAAATGAGTTAGCTTTGATGCATCAATGTCTGCAACTTGATAATTACGTCCGTAAACGCCCCATGAAGGAAAATACCCAACAATTTTTTGACCTTGCTTTGGTGAATCTGCTAATGCGAAATTTGGAGTAATAAAGTTTGTGAGAAAAAGAGGTAAGAAAAGTAGTAGGGATAGTAATAGTAGCGTGAATTTTTTTGATCTCATAGTCAGTTCTCCTTTCAAAATAAAAGATATATTTAAAGGCATGCGCCAATAAACCAAAGTGAATCTAGACGTATGAAACGTCTAGATAAAAATGATCAGACATCACGAGGTCTATACAAGGGAGCTGGGGGTGATTAAATCGTAGCAAATGTAAGATTTAGTGTAAACGCTTTATTTGATTCGAAAAGATTTTCTCAATATGAAATGGCTCTAATACAGACTACACATGAAAATAAAATATTGATTAGGGAGGAAAAGGCTCCTTGTAATTAAATTTGAGAAAAAATTGTATGAAGGCAATTTGTAATAGCGTAGCAAGATGAGAAAATATCATGTAAAATAATAGTAAAAATATGTAAAGGAGCGAATGGTGTGGATGTCTTTTTGAACATTGCTGAAGAAAAAATTCGACAAGCAATACGGAATGGTGATCTCGATCATATTCCGGGGAAAGGAAAACCACTACAATTAGAAGACCTTTCAATGGTACCTACAGAACTTAGAATGAGTTATAAAATCTTGAAAAATGCAGGTATGATTCCACCAGAAATGGAACTACAAAAAGATATATTAAAAATAGAAGACTTAATTGCGTGCTGTTATGATGAAGTAGAGAGAAAAGAATTACAAGAAGAGTTAACAGCAAAAACGCTGCGTTTTCAGCAGGTAATGGAAAAGAGAAAGATTAAAGATAGTTCAGCTTTTCGTATGTATCAGGGTAAAGTATTTCGTAAATTACGCTAAGAGGGATAAGATGAATACATTTGAAACGATAGAAGAATTAGCGACATATATTGAAGGACAACAATTAGTACTGCTGTTTATTAAAACGGAAAATTGTGGTGTTTGTGATGTTATGTTAAGAAAAGTAAATTGCGTATTAGAGAATTATGATTACGTAGAGAAAGTAGAAATATTACTACAAGACATGCAAGAGATTGCGGGGCGATATGCAGTATTTACAGGGCCAACAGTTTTATTATTTTATAATGGAAAAGAGATCCTTCGTGAATCGCGCTTCATTTCACTTGAAAATTTAGAGAGAACCATTCAATTATTCGAAGATTAAGGGAGGCTTTTATATGGAATTTATTATTGTCATACTATTATTTGTTGTAGTTGGAACGATCGTAACAGCAGTTCGATCAAACAAAAAGAAGGTAAATCTTACAAAACAAAATAACATTCATAATTCATCCAACAGCTCATCACCATTATTTTTCTTTGCTGGATCGGATAATGATAGCTCGCACGATGGCGGTTCACATGATTGCGGAGGTTCTTTTGGTGGAGATAGTGGAGGTAGCTGCGGTGATTGATGAGAATACGCCTTATAGGGGGCGTATTTCTTTTTAAACAAACGTTTGATTAGTTGGCTTACATATGCATAAAAACAGTTAAACAAACGTTTGATTAAATATTTTTAACATGCTAGGGGAAATGAAAAGGGAACCGTATTTCTTACTAAATGAGGATTTAAATTTGGAATAATACATATGATTCGAATGTGGTTTGAAAGTACGTTTTCTTAAATAAGGAGTATAGCCTCTTGCGATAGAGGTTTTTTATTTGTTATTATTAGACTGAACGGTCGGTTTAAAGAGGTGTGAATATGAGAAGAAGCGCAGAAGAGATAAAGAAAGAAATTGCCTATAAAGCAGAAAGTYTGTTTTCACAGAAGGGCTATGCAGCTACATCTATGGAAGAGATTTGTGAAATTACAGAGAGAAGTAAAGGAAGCATTTATTATCACTTTAAAAGTAAAGAAGAATTATTTTTATTTGTAGTGAAACAGCATACGTATGATTGGCTTGAAAAATGGAATGAAAAAGAGAAGTTGTATAGTACTAGTACTGAAAAACTATATGGTCTCGCGGAATATTATGTAGAGGACATACAGCAACCCATTTCAAATGCAATAGAGGAATTCTCTATGAGCCAAGTTGTAAGTAAAGAAATTCTGGATGAACTGTTAGCTTTAACTAGAGAATCATATGTTATGGTTGAGAAATTAATTGAAGCAGGTATACAGTCTGGAGAGTTTCAAGAAGATGATACGCGTGATCTTATGTATATTGTGAATGGATTATTATCGGGGCTTGGAGTACTTTACTACGAGTTAGATTATAAAGAGCTGAAACGTATTTATAAAAAGGCAATAGATGTATTGTTAAAAGGAATGGCAGCTGAATAATAGGTCAGTTGCTTTTCTTACAAAAAAAATTAGACCGAACGGTCGGTTTATGAAAGGGGAATGAAAATGAACGCTTTATTTAAAAACCGAGCATTTATGCTCGTTATGGCATCTGATATTTTACAACAATTTGCAATTTGGATCAGAAATATGGCTCTTTTGTATTTCATAATGGAGCGAACGAATAATGATCCAGTTTCAGTTTCTTTGTTATCGGTTATGGAATATGCACCTATTTTTATTTTCTCGTTTATCGGTGGGGCGCTAGCTGATCGCTGGAATCCGAAAAGAACGATGGTTGCTGGAGATGTATTAAGCGTACTATCTATTATAGGAATTGTCTTGTTGCTAAAGCTGGATTATTGGCAGGCTATATTTTTTGCAACACTCATTTCCGCGATTGTAGGTCAGTTTTCTCAGCCATCATCTTCGCGTATATTTAAACGCTATGTAAAAGAAGAACAGGTAGCAAATGCGATTGCATTTAATCAAACATTACAGTCGCTATTTATGATTTTTGGACCAGTGGTAGGCTCGCTTGTGTACACACAACTTGGTTTATTTACGTCACTATATAGCTTAATTATTTTATTTTTGTTATCTGCTATCGCTCTTTCATTTTTACCAAAATGGGTGGAACAAGAGCAAGTGGCGAGAGGTTCATTAAAAAATGATATAAAAGAAGGTTGGAAATACGTTCTTCATACGAAAAATTTACGTATGATTACGATCACTTTCACCATTATGGGCTTAGCTGTTGGACTAACGAATCCATTAGAAGTGTTTCTTGTAATAGAACGGCTTGGAATGGAAAAAGAAGCCGTTCAATATTTAGCCGCAGCTGATGGAATCGGTATGTTAATTGGTGGTATTGTTGCTGCAGTTTTCGCTTCAAAAGTGAATCCGAAAAAGATGTTTGTATTCGGTATGAGCATATTAGCGATGTCATTTTTAGTAGAAGGGTTATCTACATCATTTTGGATTACTAGTTTCATGAGATTTGGAACAGGTATTTGTTTAGCCTGTGTCAATATCGTTGTCGGTACGCTTATGATTCAACTTGTACCAGAAAATATGATTGGCAGAGTAAATGGAACGATTTTACCACTGTTCATGGGGGCAATGTTAATTGGAACTTCACTAGCTGGAGGATTGAAGGAGATGACCTCACTAGTTACTGTATTTTGTATAGCAATGGCACTTATTTTATTTGCGATAGGTCCGGTTTTACGTATGCAAATAAAGAAAGAAGATATTGTGAATTGAGAGGAAATGACGAATTGATTAGTTTCGAAATAGCTATTGTAAGGGAGCAGAATTGCTCCCTTTTCTTGTGGCAATCTTTTGACAATGACATGCCCCAACTATATACTGATGATGTAAAAACGATTTTACAGGTTAGGAGAAACGGTGTGAAAAATCAAATCTATGAATTGCGCACTGCAAATAATATTTCACAAGGTGCATTAGCGGATAAGTGTAACGTATCAAGACAGACGATAAATGCAATTGAGAATAATAAATATGATCCAAGCTTAGCACTAGCATTCCGGTTAGCAGAAGTATTAGGAACAACTGTCGATAAACTATTTTTGTACAAGCTTTAGAGTTTTTAATTGTGGGGCGTTATCGTTAAAAATATAAGAGAAAGATCCCCTTCTTGTGTGAAGGGGATCTTTCTCTTATATTGTTTTAGTTTTCGGATTAGGTGGTGTAACGGACGTATTATTTTCGGGTACTCTAGTTAATAAGAATCCACCGATAATAAATAAGACAATAATACTAAGGACACCAGCGTTTGTTTTTCCTGTTAATTGGGTTGTGACACCAACTAATACCGGACCCATAATTGCCGCGAATTTACCAAAGATATTATAAAATCCGAAGAATTCATTTGCAGATTCTTTCGGTACTAGTTTTGCGAAATAAGAACGGCTAAGTGCTTGAATCCCGCCCTGAGAAGTAGCAACTAACATTGCTAAAATCCAGAAATCAAACGTCGTTTTTAAGAAATAAGCATATGTGCAAATAATGATATAAATGATAATGCCGACATATAGCATTTTTTTACCGGTAAATGTTTCCGATAGTTTTCCATATAATAAAGCAAATGGACAAGCGACAATTTGTGTTACAAATAAGATGATTAATAGATTGGTTGCACTAATACCGAGATCTGTTCCGTAAGCAGTAGACATAGTGATAATTGTATCTACCCCATCAATGTAGAAAAAGTAAGCTATTAGGAACATAAATACAGTTTTATATTCTTTAATATTTTTAAACGTATTAGCAAGGCGCTTGAAGCTCATTGCAATTGGTCTTGGATGACGTTCAATATAGTGTGTTTGCTMTACATTTTTTAGCATTGGTATCGTAAATAGTCCCCACCAAAGAGCTGTTATTGCAAAGGAAATTTGACTAGCAATTCCGACTGATAAGGGGATAGTTCCTTTTTGAGCAAGAATAATAAGAGTGATACAACCGATAAAAGGAATTGTGCTCCCAATGTAACCTAATGCAAAACCTCGCGTAGAAATTCGGTCCATTCTATCTCCAGAGGTAACATCTACTAGGAATGCATCATAAAAAATATTTGCTCCAGCAAAGCCAACTAATGCGAGCATATAGCATCCTAGTAATAAGTACCACTGAGATGTTGGAACAATTGCTAGCATACTTGTAAATACGATACCGAGTCCAAAGAAGAATGTGAAAAATCGTTTTTTAAATCCCTTATAATCAGCAACTGTGCCGAGAATAGGAGCGAGTATAGAAATTAAAAGTGTAGCGAACGAGTTTGCATATCCCCAATAGGCTGTTGAAGTTGCGCCAGATAGTCCAGCTTCTTTTGCAGCTGCTTTAAAGTAAATTGGAAATAATGCAGTTGTAATGACGAGCGAATATACCGAGTTCGCCCAATCGTACAATATCCAGCTTTTTTCTTGTCTGGACATTTTTTTCATATAATGTTCCCCCTTAAATTTGTTCTACTAACAGTGTACAAAAATAAAAATTAGAAAAAGAGAAACAGTGATGATTTTTACATAACTTTTACATATATACACAGTTCTTTACAAGTGAAGTAATTCCTCTACAATTGCGCCGTCTGTTTCACCTAAGTGCAAACCGAGTAACCTAGCGATAGTCGGACCTTCATCAATCAGTCTCATATACGGAATTGTAACGCCGCTTTGAATGCCTTTCCCAGCAGCCATAAAAATTGTTTCATAGTTAGGTTTTGTTGGGGAATATCCATGTGTTCCAAATGTATATTTCTTACTAGAATTAACATCTTCTTTATTAATTTCTTTTATGAAATCACCTGTATAATTTTCAATGAAGTAATAACCTTCCATGGCCTCTAGCATAAATAAGCAATTACCATCAGCGCCACGTTCTTTTGCATCTTCATCGTGCAGAATAAATTCAATTCCATTTTGTTTATCCTGAAGAAGYYCTTCAAGAAGAAGTTGAATCTCWTTAATCGTTYCAGTATCATTTTTATCYYTTACATGTACGTAGGCAGATCCATCACAGCTTTGGCAATAAGCTTTCCAATCGTGTATTTTTCCACGTTTATTTACGGATATAAGCCCTTTTTGACAGAATAGGACATTTAATTGGATTGCTTTGTTTTCACTTAAAGCGCTATGGTCACCAAGTGCAATAATTGTACTTTCTTCGTATATACCACTTTCTTTTAATGTATGGATAATTTTTCCAAGGCGTTCGTCGTGTCTGTGGATTGCAGCTACTGTTTCCTCAGACTCGAAGCCATGGTAATGTCTTTGAGTATCTAAATCAGTAAAATGTACAAACATAACGTTAGGCTTTTTCGTCTGAATTGTATGTACGGCAGAAGCAAGGACGAAATTATCAAGCTCAGGCTGTGACAATCCATTTCGTATATGGCCGAAACGACGATTTAAATCTAATTGATATAGCGGGCTACCGCTAAATAATGAAACTAAAATTTGATTTTTCCACGGTCTATTTGGAAAAATTTCTGGTAAATTGTAATCGATATTTGCTCTTCCAGTAACAGGCCATAGAAGGGCTGCTGTCGTTAAATTTGCTTTGCGTGCTTCATCATATAAAGTTGTCCCGTTAATGGACTTTCGGTACCAATGCCAATCTGGTGACTCACGTCCTGGTTGAAGTAATGTATTGCTGACAACGCCATGCTTATTAGGATAATTACCGGTTACGATTGTTGAGTGGCTTGGATATGTTACAGAAGGATAAATTGGCTCCACTTTTTTCGCAATCGCGCCCCTTTTTATTAAAGTTTGGAAATTAGGTAGTTTTTGTAATATAGGAAAATCTAAAGCTGATAAGCAGTCAAAAGATAAAATAATGACGCGATTTGTTAATGCTTTATCCATAAAGTTTCCCTCCTGATTATATAAAACCTATTCTTATATATTACTATTAATACCTGGTAATAAAAATATATTTTTGAATAAAATTTCGTTATTTATTTTCAGAAAAATTAAACATATAATAAGTATAAGGGAATGAATGGAAGGAGGGAATACTATGGATTGGCTAGATGGATTTGGTATCTTTTACATCATTGGTGGAGTCACCGTTCTCCTTGTATTTTTTATGTCATATTTACTAAAGAAACGTTTTCCAGACAAACAGTTTGATATTATATTTGCACTTAGTTTAGTACTTCTTTGTTTAGCTTTCTTTCCTGTAACAATGATCGCTATTGGTGGTTGGGAAGGAATGGGATACGGATTTATTTGTTTCTTCGTTTTAATTGGTACACTAATTGGTATGGTTGCTCATCAACTTGTAAAAATAGTTCGGAAAAGTTACGTATAAAACAGTGATAATTGAAAATAATGTATAAAAATAAGAAAATTGGCTCTTGTTTTGAAATAAAATTTATATTATGATATTCAACAAATTTATTTTGTTATAACGATGAAAAAGGAATAGTACATGTCTTACCTTTTTGCAGAGAGAGAATCCTTTTGGCTGGAAGATTCTTAAAGAGGTGATATGGAACCTACCTTTGAGTTCTGCATATGCAGCGGGAAATTCCCGTTATCAAAAAGAGAGCATACTCAATTTTTTTGTGTATGAATCAGGGTGGTAACGCCGACAAAGCTCGGTCCCTATTTGGGGACGCGGGCTTTKTCTATTTTCTAAAGGAGGAAGAATAACTATGGTAAAAGAACAAGTACAAGCCATTACGAAAATGGAAGAAGACTTTGCTCAGTGGTATACCGATATTGTAAAAAAAGCGGAGCTTGTTGATTATTCAAGTGTGAAAGGTTGTATGATTTTACGTCCATACGGTTATGCATTATGGGAAAATATGCAGAAAGTGATGGATGAAAAATTAAAAGAATCTGGTCATGAAAATGTGTACATGCCAATGTTTATTCCAGAGAGTTTATTACAAAAAGAGAAAGATCATGTTGAAGGATTTGCTCCTGAAGTAGCATGGGTTACTCATGGCGGAGATGAGAAATTGGCGGAAAGACTTTGTATACGCCCTACATCTGAAACTCTATTCTGTGAGCATTTTTCAAAAATTGTTCAATCATATAATGATTTACCAAAGTTATATAACCAGTGGTGTTCAGTAGTTCGTTGGGAGAAGACGACGAGACCATTCCTTCGTACAACTGAATTTTTATGGCAAGAAGGTCATACGATTCATGAAACGGCAGAAGAATCTCAAATTGAAACATTAAATATTTTAAATCTATATGCTGCTTTTTGTGAAGAGTATTTAGCGATTCCGGTTATTAAAGGGCAAAAAACAGAAAAAGAAAAGTTTGCAGGAGCGAAAGCAACTTATACGATTGAAAGTTTAATGCATGATGGAAAAGCACTTCAAACAGGAACATCTCATAACTTTGGAACGAATTTCTCTGAAGCATTTGATATTAAGTTTTTAGACCGTAACGGTAAATGGCAATACGTACATCAAACATCTTGGGGTGTATCAACAAGAATGATAGGTGGACTTATTATGGTTCATAGCGATAATAACGGACTTGTAATGCCACCGAAAGTCGCTCCAGTACAAGTTGTTATCGTTCCTATTGCTCAGCACAAAGAAGGTGTGTTAGAAAAAGCAACAGAGTTGCAAGGACGTATTCAGAAGGTTGCACGTGTAAAAATAGATGCTAGCAATAAAACACCTGGCTGGAAATTTAATGAGTATGAAATGAAGGGTGTTCCAATTAGATTAGAAGTTGGTCCAAAGGATATTGAAAAGAATCAAGTTGTACTTGTAAGGCGAGATACGAAAGAAAAAGAGTTTATATCAATGGATCAATTAGAAGAACGCATTCCAGCACTACTTGAGGAAATTCACCATTCCTTATTTAGCAAAGCAAAAGTATTTCGCGATGAGAATACGTATAGTGTGACGAATTTCGAAGAGATGAAAAAAGCGGCTGATGAAAAGCAAGGATTTATTAAAGCGATGTGGTGTGGAGAACTAGCTTGTGAAGAAAAATTAAAAGAAGAAGTTGGAGTATCTTCACGTTGTATTCCGTTCGAACAAGAAAGTTTAGCTGACGAATGTATTTGCTGTAGTAAAAAAGCGAAGCAGATGGTGTATTGGGGAAAAGCGTATTAATACTCTTTCTACTAGATGACAAAAAGGACCTTTGATTGCATAATAAAATGCAATCAAAGTCCTTTTTAGTTTTATCCCGCTATTTGCCAGGCAGTAAAACTCCCACTTCAAAATTCGGCTGGAGCAAAGAAGTTAGGTGGGAGCCCTGCTGCCCGTAAAAGCCCGATTGGTGARGGCTAATAATCAGTGGGGGATGAACAAAATCCCCACTGATTAAAGTTTCACTTTATAATCTGTTTCATGTATTTTTAGATGGAAGGATGATTTTTTTATTTTGCGTTTTTACGACGAATAAATAGTAACACACCAATTAGGAATGTCGAAAGCCCAATTAAAATAGATGCAGGATAATGCGTTGCAGTATTAGGCAATTTATTGCCTTGTTTTGTTGCATTATCTTTTGCGTTACCGCTTTGAGAGCCGCTATCGCCTTTAACACGGTTGCCGCCCTGAGAGCCACTGCCACCAGAACCACTGCCACCAGAACCACTGCCACCAGAACCACTGCCACCAGAACCATTGCCACCAGAGCCATTGTCACCAGAACCACTGCCACCAGAGCCATTGTCACCAGAACCRTTGCCACCAGAACCATTGTTACCAGAACCACTGCCACCAGAACCGTTGCCACCAGAACCGTTGCCACCAGAGCCACTGCCACCAGARCCACTGCCACCAGAGCCACTGCCACCAGAACCACTGCCACCAGAACCGTTGCCACCAGAGCCGTTACCGCCAGAACCACTGCCACCAGAGCCACTGCCACCAGAACCATTGCCGCCAGAGCCACTGCCAYCAGAACCAYTGCCGCCAGAACCACTGCCACCAGAGCCGTTACCGCCAGAACCGTTGTCACCAGAACCGTTTCCACCAGAACCATTGCCACCAGAGCCGTTGCCGTCAGAACCGTTTCCACCAGAACCGTTGCCATCAGAACCACTGCCGCCAGAACCAYTGCCRCCAGAACCGTTGCCACCAGAACCGTTGCCATCAGAACCACTGCCRYCAGARCCGTTGCCGTCAGAACCACTATCGTCCTGAGARCCATTGTTTCCTGGAGGTTTATTATTATCTTTTGAATTACCTTCTGCTAAAGTATCGTTATTTTGTACAATAGCGTTTGTTATTGGATGGAAGTTTTCAGTTGCAGCATTACCAATATTTAAGCCGCTAAAAAAGGATAAAGAAAGTGTTGATGCTAAAATGAAGATTTTTGTCATTGTTTTCCTCCTGAAGAAAAAATTATTGTTCCATCTAAAATACACCCCTTTGTAATATTTCATAGGAAAAAGAGTTTTATGCAAAAAAAACTATATATAGAAAAAGGTGGTATATTTCTAAAGGGAGAAAAGAGTTAATGTAAATTCCTTGCAAATAGTAGAGTGATGGAGAATTTACACTCATAACAGTAGAGGAAGTGGCAACGGATGAAAGAATATATTGCATTTGATATTGGTGGTACGCAAATTAAATATGGAATTGTTTCAGAAATAGGGGTAGTACTAATACATAAAAAGGTCCCAACAGAAATTCACTTGGGCGGGGAACAAATTGTTCAAAAACTTATATGTTTATCAAAAAAGTTAATGACTGAACATACTATTTCTGGAATTGGTATTAGTACAGCGGGAATTGTTGATATTGATAAAGGAGTTATAACGGGAGGTGTGGATCATATTCCGCGTTATGCTAATATTTCTATTGTTGAGAGATTACAAGAAGTATTAAAAGTTCCTGTATCTATTGAAAATGATGTTAATTGTGCAGCCTTAGGCGAGAAATGGAAAGGTACAGGGAGGGGAGAAAGCGATTTTATTATGCTTACGCTTGGAACGGGCATTGGTGGAGCAATTGTTATAAATGGAGAGTTATACCGTGGACATTCGTTTGGCGCTGGGGAATGGGGGAACATGTTAATAGAAGGGAAAACTTTTGAGGAGGTTGCCTCAATTTCTGGATTAATTCATCTTGTACGAAGATATAAAGGTAAAAAGGAGTGGGATGGTAAAACAATTTTCGAATTATATGATAAGGGTGATAGCGGTGTTACTCAAGCCGTGAAGATTTTCTTTAAACATTTGGCGATTGGTATTAGCAATCTTGCTTATATTTTTAATCCGAAAATGATTATTATTGGTGGGGGAATTACTGAAAGAGGAGATGATTTCTTAAATGAAGTGAAGGAAGAGATAGGAACATACTTAAATCAAGAGATTTATAATAATTGTGAGATTGAACTTGCACAAAACGGTAATTGTGCAGGAATGATTGGTGCTATTTACCACTTCTTACATCATCATAAGTAAATTATATGAATGTTTTCATATAACTGAGAATTTATCCTTTTTATCACCAGGTAAATAATGCTACAATATAAGGGAAGAATACAATATTTTCCGCC
>NZ_JBFTMA010000047.1:0-12734 GCF_056396725.1 Bacillus sp. 05T31 | reverse complement strand
CATATACAGTTGCTGTATCAATCGAACGGTATCCAACTTCTAATGCTGTTTTTACTGCTTGTTTAACCTCATTGCCTTCTTTCGCTTTATAAACGCCTAGACCAATCATCGGCATTTTCACACCATTATGAAGTGTAGTTGTTGGAATATGCACAGTCTTTCTCCCTTTCATTGTTACATTTTTATAAACCACAACTTTATTTCAACAAGATTCATCCAAAAAGTCAAAACATACGTACAGTTTACATAATACTTTTATACACATTTAAAAAAATAACGTGAACTCAGTCATTCACGTTATTTCCTTTCCATTCTTTCGCTTTTTCATCAACATTACGTACAAACTCATTTTTTCCTTCCGTATACATCGTGCCATCATATGTATATTTTTCCGCTAGTTCTTTCTTTAAATTTGCATATGCCTCTGCTTCTTCGCAATGAGCCATCATGTAATCACGAAACGATAAATGCCTTGTAATCTCAGGATTCCCTTTTTCAAATACGTGCAAATGATACGAGCGTTTCTCCTCAGTTCCATGAATAAAAAAACGACGACCTGAAATACCATTTTCCCCTTTCACGATGTAACCAAGCTCTTTAAATCGCTCATTCCAATGATCTACTCTGTCGATACTCTCTACTTCCATAATCATATCTATAATTGGTTTAGCTGCTAGTCCTGGCACTGACGTACTTCCAATATGATGGATTTTTACCGTTTCTGGCATCGCCGATTTTAATCTTTCGGCCTCCATTTGAAATTTCTCACTCCAATGATTTTCATACGGAACGACTACAATTTTCCTCATTCTAACTCCCCTTTTCTTACAAACTCGTCAAAAAAATGATCAGCGGCATTTCACTGATCATTTTTTTATTATTTAAAGTCTTTCCAAGTAAGGCTACTTTCACTTAACAGTTCTTCAAATGATTTATTCTTTTCACGTTCTTTTTGTTCCTTACGCTTTCTTTCTTGTTCTGCTGCCTCTTTTTTCTCTTCTCTCACTTGCAACTCTTTTTTCTTATTCTTTAATTGTTGCATTARCGAATCGTTCAATTGATCACCTAGTGTAAGTGATTCTTTCTCTGGTTGATTCATTTGAGAGTTTCTTTGTGTTTGTCTTTGCTTCTTTTTCTTCATACTATTCACCTTTTACTTTTTTCTCCATTATAGAGGATACATGATGAAATCGACAATAAAAAAGGTTCCCTACTCTATTATTTATCTTTTGTAAATATGTTAATTTTTCGAAAAAACTAAATTTTTGTATAGATATAATCCTAGTAATCTATTAAAATTATGTCGTATGATGTCAGATTATAAAAAAAGGAGAAATTAATTATGTGGAAAAAAATTATTCCTGCTGTTGCTGTTTTAAGTACTATTACTTTTTCAAGCGTATTCGCCGCTCCTCCATCTCAGACTCCTGCCGAACAAAACCGATACATAGACGTACAAATGCTTGGTATTAATGATTTACATGGTCAACTAGATACTGTAAAAAAAGTTAACAATAAAGAAGCTGGTGGCGCTGATTATTTAGCTACTTATTTAAAAGAACGCAAAAAACAAAACCCTAATACACTTCTCGTACATGCCGGTGATATTGTCGGAGCCAGCCCACCAGTTTCCGCATTATTACAAGACGAACCAACAATTGAATTTTTAAATGACTTAAAGTTTGATGTTGGTACAATTGGAAATCATGAATTTGATGAAGGCATTGATGAAATGCGACGCCTCATTTATGGTGGATATCATGAAAAAACAGGGAATTTCAAAGGAGCAAACTTCCCTTATGTCGCTGCAAACTTCTATAATAAATCAACTGGCCGCTTATTTTTACCACCATTTACTGTAAAAATGGTAGATGGAGTTCCTGTAGGATTCATYGGAGTTGTTACAACGGATACACCRAATGTCGTTATGCCWACTATGCTWAARAATGTASAAATYACTGATGAAGTAGAAGCTATTAATAAATCTACTCAGCAATTAAAGCGTCTCGGTGTTAAATCTATCGTAGTCCTTGCACACGTTGGAGGTACAACTGATGACACTGGTGTAACAAACGGTGACCTTACTCGCATTGCAAATGAAACAGATCCMGAAGTTGATGTTATTTTCGGCGGACATAGTCATACGTACGTAAATGGTACTGTAAATAATAAACTTATCGTGCARGCGAACTCTTACGGGATGGCTTTCTCTGATGTAGATGTAACGATTGATAGAAAAACAAAAGATATTGTGAAGAAAAAAGCTGAAGTTATTACAACGTACCATGAAGGTGTAGAGCCTGATAAACAAGTAAAACAAAAGTTAGATCAATATAAAGAAAAAATCGCACCTCTTGTAAATGAAGTAGTCGGAAAATCTACAGCACCTATCGACCGTAAACAAAACGATGCTGGTGAATCTACACTTGGAAATTTAGTTGCGGATGCCCAGCGCCAAACTATGCAAACACAAATCGCTCTTATGAATCCTGGTGGAATTCGTAATGATCTAGACGCTGGAGATATTACATGGGGCGAATTATACGGCATTCAGCCTTTCGGAAACCAATTAATTAAAGTAGATCTAACAGGTCAAGAYATTCGTGATATWTTAAATCAACAATGGCAAAAAGRMRYAACRAGAATGCTTCAAATTTCAGGKATYCAATACACTTGGGATGCAAATAAACCAAATAACGAAAAGGTTACGAATATCCGTTTAACAAATGGTGAAGAATTAGTTCCCTCTAAAACGTATAGCGTAGTTGCAAATGCTTTCCTAGCTTCTGGCGGTGATGGATTCGTATCCTTTAAAAATGGAAAAAATGCTAAAACTGGTCCAAACGATTTTGAAGCATTAGTCGATTATGTAAAACAAGTGAAAGAACCAATTCAGCCGATTATTGATGGACGTATTCAAAAAAACAATTAAATACTATTCAAACTAGTGCGTGACACTCGAAAGAAGAAGCTCCTTTTATATGCAAGGAGCTTCTTCTTTTAGAGTCATACGTATTGTCATTCTTCTAGTACAGTAAAGGATACGCACATAGCCCCTTGTTTCTTCGTAGTATATAGAAAACTATAATGGGAAGATTTGTATGTATTTCTATCAAACAATGACGATACATTGTATTGACAAACACATTCGTAGTATTGAGAAAGCAATTAAYGGAGAATATAGCGCCATTCATTTTTATGCTAGATTAGCTACTTTAGCTCCAGACATAAATGAACGAACTCAAATCCTTGGAATTCGGCAAGATGAGCAACGAACAGTTGATTTTTACTTAGAAATTGCTGACGAAACGACAAATCAACAAGTGAAAGAAACATTTCGGCGCGCAGCAGCTGATGAACAAAATCATGCCGTTTGGTTCCTATATTACTTTTCGAAACAAAACAAAAAATGAAATAAAAGAAAGGATACACGCTCTTATATGGAACATAGTATCCTTTCTTTTATTTCTCTGGATACGTTTCATGATTAACATCATACCGTTGCAAAAATTCCTGTAGTGCTTCTTCTACAATTTTAGACTTTTGAATCCCTTTTGATTCCGATATAACATCTAGTCTTGCTAATACTTCTATATTAATCGAAAAGGTTCGTTTCTTTTTCTCTGTGCTCTTACTTATAATTTGAACACTTACTTCTTCTCTTTTTCTTAGCAATTCATAAATGCTTTGTAATTGTTCATAAATTAGTAATTGATAGTCTGTTTTTGCATATTGAAGGGCAGTAGCTTCTTGGATTTGCAAATGACGTGGCTCTTCGCCATCACCTATAAAGATACGTTTTTTCTGCTCTCCATCATATTCATATCCAATCACCCTTAATTTCTTTGATAATGTATATGGGCTCATTTCAAGCCGTTTCGCTATAATAGCGATTGATTCGCGTCTATTTAAAGAATCAATAATTTCTCCAATTGTCACATTCTCCCTCCTCTCTTAATCGCCTAAACTTGAAATCAAACCAGTATGTTATGATACAATGATTTTCTAGTAGTATATGCAAAAGAAAGAGCCTGTGCGATTCATACCATTTAAGAAAAGGAGGTTTACATATGCTTTTTCGTAGCCACACCCCTCAGTTTTACAACGAAAAGAAGCAACTAATCCCTAACAGTATCGCTACGATAGAAAGCGTTATGATTAATGACCGGAAACAATCTCTCCTTATACGCGGCCAAAACGTGGAACAGCCTATTTTATTATGCTGTCACGGCGGCCCTGGTATGGCACAAATCGGCTTTATTCGCCATTTTCAAAAAGAGTTAGAAAAACACTTTATCGTTATTAATTGGGATCAGCGAGGGGCAGGTAAATCCTTTTTATGGCGGGACATCCAAACAAATCTTACGATTGATCAATTTTTTTCAGATGCAAAAAAGGTTATTCAATATCTTCTCAAACGCTTTAATAAGCAAAAACTATTTCTCGCAGGTCATTCTTGGGGAAGTATTATCGGACTACAAATCGCTAATCAATGTCCCGAATATATAGAAGCATACATCGGCATCGGTCAAATCGTACATATGAAGCAAAATGAAGAATTACTATATCAACATTTAATTAGCTCTGCCAAAAAACATGACCATAAAAAGGCATTAGCTTCTCTTTTAAAATTAGGGAAACCACCCTTTTTAGATACGAGACGCCTCATTATTCAAAGAAAGTGGCTTGGTACATTCGGAGGAGCAATCCAAAATGGATCTTCCTTTTCTTTCATACGAAAAGGCTTCTTTTCTCCTGAATATACGCTATTAGATTGGTTCAAATTTCTCGCAGGAAATTTAAAATCCGGAGTTTTATGGGAAGAGATGCTGACAATCGATTTCTTTTCATCTATTTCAAGTTTATCTGTTCCTGTTTATTTTTGTTCTGGCCGCTATGATTATCAAACTCCTTATGCACTCGTTCAACAATATTGCGATGTCATTCAAGCTCCTATTAAAAAGATGATTTGGTTTCCAAACTCGGCACATTCTCCAGATTTAGAAGAGCCTGAGTTATTCGCTAAATCTTTACAATCAATTAAACAAGAACTATCTTTTCAACATTAATAACAAAAGGCGCTTTTACATTTCATAGAAAACATTTTATAATGATATGTCGCAAGTATATGTCACTACAAACACTTGCTTGCCTTAACAGAATAAAAATTAGGGAGATTACATTTATTATGAACGCTGTACTCATCGCAGTAGCAGTCATGCTACTGCTTAGTTTGTTACGTGTCCAAGTCATTGTCGCCATTATCGTTGGAGCTTTAACAGGCGGACTTATCGGCGGACTCGGTATTTCAGAAACAATTAGTACTTTTACAGCCGGTCTTGGGAACAGTGCTCCTATCGCATTAAGCTACGCAATGCTCGGTGGATTTGCTATTTCCCTTTCAAAAACAGGACTTCCTGATGCAATGATCCAATCAGCTTTAAAATGGATCGGCAACGAACAAGACACGAAAAAACAAGTCTATTCTAAAATACTTATATTATTTATCATTTTAACAATGGCTTGTTTCTCACAAAATATTATCCCTGTTCATATCGCCTTCATCCCAATCTTAATTCCAGCACTTTTAAAAGTATTAAATGAGCTGAGGGTGGATCGTAGGCTTGTAACATGTCTTATTACATTTGGGTTAATTACCCCTTACATGTGGGTTCCAGCAGGGTTCGGAAAAATTTATCATGACGTATTGCAAACAAATGCTGCGCAAAGCGGTCTTACATTTGATGTCGCACTTATTCCAAAAGCGATGACTATTCCAGCAATCGGTATGATTATCGGATTATGTGTAGCGGTTTTCATTACATACCGAAAACCACGTACATATGAAACAGAACAAATTCATTCTGCACAGAATGAAATCGTTCCCTATACGAAAAGAAGCATTACTTTGGGTTTATTATCAATACTCGCTACATTAACTGTGCAATTAGCAACAGAATCAATGATTTTTGGTGCTTTAGCAGGTATTATCGTCTTATCAGTTAGCGGTAGCCTCCCTCTTAAAGAAGCCGATGCTATTTTAACGAGTGGAATGCGTATGATGTCCTTTATCGGATTTGTTATGATTTCTGCCGCTGGATTTGGCGCTGTTCTTCGAAAAACTGGACATGTTGAATCTCTTGTGCAAACGAGTGCACATATAATCGGAAATAATAAACCGCTTGCTGCATTTCTTATGCTCATTATTGGACTTCTCGTTACGATGGGAATTGGCTCTTCCTTTTCAACCATCCCAATCTTAACAACAATTTTCGTACCATTATGCGTCCAGCTCGGATTTAGTCCCATGGCTACAATCGCAATTATCGGTACAGCTGGTGCACTTGGTGATGCRGGTTCTCCAGCATCTGATAGTACACTTGGACCAACGTCCGGTTTAAATGCTGATGGTCAGCACCATCATATATGGGATACATGTGTCCCAACATTTCTACACTATAATATACCGTTRCTTATATTCGGCTTTATTGCCGCAATTACACTATAAAAGGTGCGTTTTAAAAACGCACCTTTTACTTTGTTGTTTCTCTCTCAATGCACCTAAATTCTGTTTCCACTTCTTCTTGTCGCACTTGTTTCTTCTTTATTTTTCCTATTAACTGTTGAAAAGCTATTTCCCCATTTTCTTCGATATAACTTCCAATCGTCGTTAATGATGGACTTATCCATTCACCCTCTACACTCCCGTTAAATCCAATGATTTGTAACTTACCTGGTATATGAATATTAAGAGTTTTCGCCGCCCTGATTAGCTCAATAGCGACCTTATCACTTGAAGCTACAACCCCATCTATGTATGGATGCTTTTGTAACAATTCAAGAAACTGTTGATTCGTATACCCTTGTACAATTTCCTCTCGATAAGAAAGTCCTTCTTTCCAAGCAGTATCTAGAAATCCTGCCACATGCTCTTCCATTTCTTCACTCTCTACTCCCTCACCGATATAAGCAAGAAACTGGCAGCCTTTCTCTTTTAATAAAGAAACAGCTTTCTGTCCACTTTCATAATAGCTCATAAGAGATTGTCGTTCTTCAAGCACAGCGAAAGGAAGTGAGATTTCTCCTATACTTCGAAAAACAGATTTCGTCATTATAACGCCTGCAATGTTATTTTGTTCCAACATATCTATGTATCTATTCTTATTTTCTATATTACAAACTATTACTTGATACCCTTCTTTGTATGCTATTTCCTCAACGAAACGGAGCAAAGTGATGTATGATGGATTATGCAAATTATCTACAAGTAATGCAATCACCGTTGAAGGCTGTTTAAATAAAGGCTTTGCTGTAGCATTCGGTCTATAATGTAATTCTTCAATTGCTTTTTTTACTTGTTTGACCGTATCTTCATGGACATATCCTTTTTCGTTAATGACTCTTGAAACGGTTGCGACTGAAACACCGGCCAATTTTGCAACATCACGTATAGTTGCCACATCGTCACCCCTTAATATGGTAATAGATTACAATTTTAAATTAAACCAAAATATAACATTCGTCAAGGTTATTGTTTTATATTTCTGAAAATTGTTACACAATTTCCACTCTACTCAGAAAATATACTCCAGCTGAATTTCATGTGAAATCGCAATATTATCATAACCAATAAACGGAATTTCTTTCTTTATTTTTCGTGCTTCCTTTACCGCATCAATATACAAGTTCGTCATCATGAAGTTATGTTTTTGATAAAAACGAAGTGCGTTCATATTATCATTCGTCGTAATAAGCCACACCTTTTTACATTCGTTCTCTTTTGCCACTCGCAATACACCATCCACCAGTTTTGTACCAATCCCCTTCCCTTCCTCAAAACTATTTAACGATACAATTTCACACATGTTTTCTATCACTTTATATGTTATAATTCCCACTATTCTGTTATTTCTAAGTGCAATAAAACCAGGTAATTCTTCTAATTGATGTACTCTGCCTCGCGAGACCATCATTGAGCTTCCCCAGTTTTCACACATAAAATCCTGAATTGCTTCTTTCATTTCTGGTGTGATTTTTTGTATATGAACCATACACGATTTCTCCCCTTTTCACATCATTGTGATACAATGTTAGTGTATCACATGTAGAGGTATTTGGAGGATGAGGTAAAGTATGAAACGTTTTTTTACAGCATTGTTTACTATACTAGGTGCACTAACTGCGATTGGGATTTTCTTTACAAATAAAGTTATGTACTTGAAGAAAAAAACAGAGGAAGAAGTTTTAGAACGCGAAACGAAAAAGCATTTTCATTTGGACGATTTTAAGGCTATTCAAAAAGAAGAGGTTCACATCCCTTCTCAATTCGGATACGAACTTCACGGATATTACATGCCAGCTGGTCATTCCAATAAATTTATGATTTTTTGCCACGGTGTGACTGTAAATAAAATGAATTCCGTTAAATATGCAAACTTATTTTTAAATAGAGGATATAACGTATTTATTTATGATCATCGCCGTCATGGTAAAACCGGTGGTAAAACAACAAGTTATGGCTATTATGAAAAACATGATTTAAAGTCAGTCGTTGACTGGCTAAAAGATCGTTTCGGAACGAATATTACACTCGGAATTCATGGTGAATCTATGGGTGCTGCAACTMTTCTTCAATATGCAGGACTTGTAGAAGATGGTGCTGATTTTTATATTGCTGATTGTCCTTTCTCTGATTTTTATGGACAGTTACAACATCGTTTGAAAGTTGAGTTTCATTTGCCAAAATGGCCTTTATTACCTTTAGCAAATGCCTTTTTAAAAGTTCGTGATGGCTATACAATTCGTGAAGTTTCACCAATTGATTGTATAAAAAATATTAACAATCCGGTTCTCTTTATTCATAGTAAAGATGATGACTATATTTTATCTGATATGACGAAATCACTTTATGAAGCGAAAGAAAATAATAAACAGCTTTATATTGCAGAACATGGTGCACACGCTTGCTCTTATAATGAAAATAAAGAAGAGTACGAAGATGCCATCGATCAATTTTTAAACACATATGTAAAAGAAACAAAAAACAGGCTTGCATAAGCCTGTTTTTTTACTGCGCTAAAACGTCTGTAACCTGTTCCATATTTTCAGAAATCCACTTTACTGCCTCGTCTAGCGTTGGGAATTCCGTCGTTTGAAAAGTTACCTCATCTTGAAGTAACCAAACATCTTTCGGTTCTTGTCCTACACCTGCGATTGACCAATGAAGTAAACTATATGGATGATTATCATTCAAAAATGATGCCCATGTGCGCTCATTTGCAATATTTTGTAGTGTGTGTAATTTTTTATCCATCTTTCGTCACCTTACTCTAGTCAGTTATAAAAACTATTATAACACTCTCTTCTCTTTCAAACAAAGTGCTCTTTTTATCCCGCTATTTGCGGGCAGTAAGACTCCCACCTCAAAATTCAGCTTAGGCAAAGAAGTAAGGTGGGAGATTAACTGCCCGTAAACGCCCGATTGGTGCGGGCTGATAATCAGTGGGGATGCCCCCACTGATTATTAGTTGAACTTTATATTGTCAAGTACTCTCCCTAATTATATGATGAGAGTAAGCGTTTGGAAAGGAGGGATAACGTTGGCAAAAGTACAAATTAAAGTGAATGATAATGGCTCTTTTCGCGTTACAGGGGACGTGGAATTAGTTGACTCACAAGGGAATGTATTCCCAGCAAAACCAGCATTTTCTTTATGTCGTTGTGGTTTATCAAAAAACATGCCTTATTGCGATGCTTCGCATAAAGGCAAATTCGAGTCTGTTGTTAGAGCACCAGAGGCAGAATAAATATTTAAAGAGCATGCACATTTATTTGTGTATGTTTTTTCTTTTGATCAAAGCCTATACAGCCCTTCCCCTTTCAACATTTCTATTACTTTCGTCCCCATTCAAATCGGCATATATTTTCAAACAATTCTTCACATTCGAACATTTTTTACTATGCTTTTTTCTTTTTTGTGCTATAATGTGAGCAAACAACATCCTTCGGGGTCGGGTGAAATTCCCAACCGGCGGTGATGAAGCGATAGCTTCTAAGTCCGTGACCCGTTTTCAACGCGAAAACGGTGGATCTAGTGAAACTCTAGGGCCGACAGTATAGTCTGGATGGGAGAAGGATATGTTTTCTAGTAATTTTATATAGCGAATACACTTTTATTTCAGTATGCATATTTTTAAAGTTTCATTTTGAATCTTTATATATGTTTTATTTTGTATACTTATGTTTCTATACTGAAATAAAAAGATACGACTAGCGTTGAAAGAATTTGATATTTTGCTAGGTTTTTTCCTTATGCCAAAATATCAGTCATCGTTAGGTTTCTTTYCTATACTTTCGTATTCGAACTATATTTCTAGAAATCACGTCTCCCAAACCCCAAGGATATAAAATCCTTGGGGTTTTTTGATTTTTTCAGGAGAGGTGAARAGAATGACAGATCAAGAATATATGAGGATTGCCTTGCAGTTAGCACAAGGAACATCGGGACAAACAAGCCCAAATCCTATGGTTGGTGCCGTTGTTGTTAAAGATGGAAAAATTGTTGGAATGGGTGCCCACATGCGTGCTGGTGAAGAACATGCTGAAGTTCATGCTCTTCACATGGCTGGTGAAAGAGCAAAAGACGCTACCGTTTATGTAACACTTGAACCGTGTAGCCATTTTGGAAAAACACCCCCTTGCTGTGAATTACTCATTGAAAAAGGAGTTCAGCGTGTTGTAATTGCTACTCTTGATTGCAATCCACTCGTTTCCGGCAATGGAAAAAGAATATTAGAAGAAGCTGGAATTAAGGTGACTACTGGTGTTCTTGARGCGGAAGCMACTTTATTAAATCGATACTTTTTTCACTATATGAAAACGAAACGTCCCTTTGTAACAATAAAAACAGCAATGAGCTTAGATGGAAAAACAGCAACTGTAACCGGTGAAAGTAAGTGGATTACAGGCGAAGAAGCACGCGCTGACGTTCACCAATATCGTCATATACATGATGCTATTCTAGTCGGTGTGAATACAGTTCTAACTGATAATCCACACTTAACAACACGAATTCCAAACGGAGGTAAGCATCCTATACGCGTTATTTTAGATACCCACTTACGAACGCCGCCATCTTCTCATGTCATAACAGATGGCTTAACTCCGACATGGATTATTGTCGGTAAGGATGTAAACAAAGAGAAAATAGCGTCTTATGAATCTAACAATATAGCTGTATTCCAAATGAAAACACAGCAAATTGAAATACAAGATGTCCTATCCCTACTCGGTGAGAAACAAATTCTTTCTCTGTTCGTTGAAGGTGGTCAAACGGTGCATGCAAACTTCTTAAAAACAAATAGTTTTAATGAAATCGTGACCTATATAAGCTCGAAATTAATTGGTGGAAAAGATGCACCCACCTTATTTGGCGGAGCTGGTTTTTCGAAGTTACAAGATGCACTTTCCTTAACAATTCAAGAGATGAAACAAATCGGTAATGATATAAAAATTGTTGCAACCTTAAAAAGCGAGGTAACGGAATGTTTACAGGAATCGTAGAAGAGTTAGGAACGATATCAAGCATGACTCAAAGTGGTGAAGCAATGAAGCTAACTATTAGCGCAAAGCAAATTTTATCGGATGTCAAATTAGGTGATAGTATCGCAGTTAACGGCATTTGCTTAACAGTAACTACTTTTACGACTACTTCATTCACTGTCGACGCAATGCCTGAAACAATGAAAGCAACATCACTTCGTATGCTAAAGCCAAGTGCCAAAGTGAATTTAGAACGGGCGATGGCTGCAAACGGACGATTCGGTGGACATTTCGTCACCGGACATATCGATGGCATCGGTACGATTTTAACTAAAAAACAACATTACAATGCCATCTATTACAAAATAGCAATTTCTGATGAATTACTACGCTATTGTTTGCATAAAGGATCCGTTGCTGTTGATGGCACTAGCTTAACAATATTTGATATAGACGAATCTTCAATTACAATTTCACTCATCCCCCACACAGTAAGCGAGTCTATAATCGGAGAAAAAAAAGCCGGGGACATCGTAAACATTGAGTGTGACATGATTGGAAAATATATTGAACGCTTTATCTCAAAGCCCGCAAAAAGAACTGGTTCAATGACCGAAAGCTTTTTACAAGAAAACGGATTTCTATAAGGAGGAAGCACAATGTTTCATCGTATTGAAGAAGCTCTAGAAGATTTAAAACAAGGAAAAGTTGTTATCGTATGTGATGATGAAAACCGAGAAAATGAAGGCGATTTTATTGCTTTAGCAGAGTACATTACACCAGAAACGATTAATTTTATGATTACACACGGTCGTGGTCTCGTTTGTGTACCCATTACGGAGGAGTACGCAGAACGTCTACAGTTAGAACCAATGGTATCTCATAATACAGATTCACATCACACTGCGTTTACAGTGAGCATTGATCATGTTTCTACAACAACAGGGATTAGTGCTCATGAACGTGCAACTACGATACAAGAATTGTTAAACCCTGCATCAAAAGGCGCTGATTTCAATCGCCCTGGACATATCTTTCCATTAATTGCGAAAGAAGGCGGTGTACTGCGCCGTGCTGGTCATACAGAAGCCGCTGTCGATTTAGCCAAACTTTGCGGAGCAGAACCAGCTGGAGTCATTTGCGAAATTATAAATGAGGACGGTACGATGGCACGTGTACCTGATTTACTAGAG
>NZ_JBFTMA010000046.1:0-25443 GCF_056396725.1 Bacillus sp. 05T31 | reverse complement strand
ATATTAAAAGTTAAGCCTTTTTTAGTCATGAAAAATCCCCTCCAAGTAATAGTGTAACATCCATGTATGTACATGGTCTTTTTACACTGTCTACCTAAAGGGGATAATATCATACATGGTCCATTTCTTAATAATTGTGCATACTACAAATATCCAGCACGAATTAGCTTTAAGGAGGAACGTTTCGTGAAAGATAAGTCCTATAAAGTCCTCTCTATGTGGATTTTACAAATTTTATTTTATTTTACTACTGTACATGTGACGAAATATGAGCACGCGCTCATTTTTACAATTATATATGTCATCATAAATGTACTATTCCTATTTTTAGCTGATAAAACAGCATTTATTTTCTTCATACTAGGAACAATCATTTCAGTATTCTATTTATTTTATCAAGCGTGGCTGCACTTATGGAGTACATCAGATCAATGGGAATATATTATTACCCACTTCCTGATGGCAGCTAACTTCTTCATTGTTTATATTTCAACCCATCTATTAAAAAAGGTTATCCTTAAAAATAAAGAGTTAACTGAACGAGTGAGAGCGCTTGAGCAATACATTGGAGAATCAAAATTATTAACAAGACAAGAATTCGAAAGACGACAAGCTTTATTAACAACTGCGATGAATCGTCGTAATGAAACAGGCATTATCATTTTCTTTGATTTCACTTCCTTTAGTAAATATACGAAGGAAAGTGTCATGGATCGTGTAGCTTCATTGTTAGTTGATACAGTCAGAGCTGACTTTGACCTTGCTGCTGAATATGACAGCAACACATTAGTCATTTTATTACAAAATACAAATGAAGCCGGTGCTGACATTGTAATGAACCGTCTACATCCAAAAATGGAGCAATGGCTTGCYGCTGAAGCAATTCAAGAYATTAAAATAAAACGAGAACAAATCAMSACAAAAGGACAGACATTATTATGATGACACTCGTTATACTCCTTTTATTCCTTCTRTTCTGCGTACTCGTATTTTGGATTAGCATCACATTTTCAATCAAATATGTACTTATTTTTACTGCCTTTCTATTCTCAGGCCTACTCGTTTACTACTCTCTCTTAACACTCGCAGGCTTAATTCATCGAAATAGTAAGCGAAAAGATCGTACGCTAGAACATTATCCAAGTGTAGATATTTTAATACCTGCCCATAATGARGGKGTYGTTATTAAAGATACATTAGAAGCRATGGCAAAGATTGAATACCCAGGCAAACTAAACGTTTATTTATTAAACGATAACTCTCAAGATGAAACACCTGAAATTGGCGATGATTTCGACAAAGCTTATGCTCATATTCATCACATTCGTGTACCACCTGGCGAACCGAAAGGAAAATCGCGTGTATTAAACTACGGCCTTAGCATTTCGGATGGTGAATATTTCTGTGTTTACGATGCAGATAATCAACCTGAACCACATGCACTGCGAATGCTCGTAGAACATGCTGAAACAACAAAGGATGCCGTTGGAGCAGTTGGACACGTTCGTACAGTAAATGAGAAGAGAAACTGGCTTACACGAATGATTTCATTAGAATTTCAGATTTTCCAGCTCCTTATGCAATCTGGACGTTGGCTATTATTCCAAACAGGTTCACTAACCGGAACAAACATGCTTCTTCGTCGTTCCGCATTAGAAGAACTTGGTGGCTATGACCCTTATGCAATTGCAGAGGATGCCGAATTAACATTAAGAATTACCCAAAAGGGCTATCTCTTACCAATCGTCCCGGAATCGATTACATGGGAACAAGAACCTGAACATTTAAAAATCCTTATAAAACAGCGGACACGTTGGCTTCAAGGAAACTTATACATTTTAGAAAAAATGTTTTCTTCATTAAGCTTTTTTAAAGGGAAACTTCTCGTCCATTCCTTACAACAAGTTTTAGTGTATGTCGTATTTTGGCTATTCCTAATCATTTCAAACGTTTGGTTTRTAATTGGACTGCTCGGGATATTCCAAATTCAATAYAGCATTCCATTACTATTTATGTGGTATGTCGCATATATTACATATGTTTCTCAATTATTTAGCGCTCAGAGCGTCGAACGAACCTTTACACCGACCAATATTTTCATAAGCGTCATTATGTACTTTACGTACGCACAGCTCTTTACGTATTTGTTTATTCGCAGTCTCATTCTTTACTTACGTGCAAAGAGCAAGAAACAAGTAATTGGTTGGGATAAAACAGTACGATTTAAAAAAGAAAAATAGATTTCATTAAAAAATAAGCACAGAGCGCCGTATGCTCTGTGCTTATTTTTTACCGTAATACTATATATATCAGACAATACCCCTTAGCTGAAAGTTATTTCACGTCCATCCCCCAACGAACGATCGACCTTCATTTATATACGAAAAAGTGATTGCTATTTTTGTAGAACCAATTGCTTCTCTTGATGCTCTTTACGAGTTTCAGTCTTTGGTTCCGTGCTTTCTTGGGCATTTCGATGTGCCGCACGTTTCAAACAAATATGCTTCCACTTTCTTTCGTAACGTTTCATTATTCTAGTTGTCCCCCTTGAATGCGCTTTAAAACTATTTGAAATCGCTTACAGGAAATAATATAGCACATATACATAAAAGTAACAACACATTTCCGACATATTTTTGTCAAAAATATGAATATAATGTGTAAAATATCGGATAATGTCGAACTATATCGATTTTTCTTTTTAAATTACCGATATCTATAGTATTCTGCAACAAAGTAATGCCTTTCCTACAATAGTATAGAACATTGAAAAAGGACTGCCTACATTCGACAGTCCTAATACTATTTATATATACAGAATTTTTTTCTTCTATTATTAATGTTGTTTCATACGTCCTTCTTTTTGCAACTCTTTAAATAGTGCTGCAATCATAAAGAAAATAACAAATACGAACGGGAAGGCCGCAATAATCGAAGCAGTTTGCAGCGCCTCTAATCCTCCGACATACAATAAGATCGAAGCTAACGCCGCTAGAACAATACCCCAAACCATTTTAATACGATTTGGTGGGTTTAAGCTACCATCTGTCGTTAACATCGCTAGAACAAACGTAGCAGAGTCTGCCGATGTAATAAAGAATGTTGAAATAAGTAAAATGGCTAACACACATAAAGCCGGTCCCATACTACCCATTTGGTCTAACATAGCAAACAATCCTACTTCTGTGCCCATTTCTTTAATTTGTCCATATATATTTGCATCATCAAATAGCTCCATGTGAATACCTGTTCCTCCGAAAACAGAGAACCAAAGCGCACCAATTACTGTTGGTACGAGTAACACACCAACAACAAATTCACGAATTGTACGCCCGCGTGACACACGAGCAATAAACGTACCTACGAATGGTGACCATGCAATCCACCATGCCCAGTAGAAAATTGTCCATGACTGAATCCATTGATTTCCGCCTTCATTTAATGGACTTAAACGGAAACTCATACTTGGCAATTCTTGAATGTATGAACCGATTGTTGAAGTGAAATAATTCATAATAAAGTTTGTTGGACCTGCAAATAATACAATTATCATAAGTGCAAACGCTAAAATAATATTCGCATTACTTAAATATTTAATTCCTTTATCGAGTCCCGTTTGCGCAGATAGCATATAAAGAACAGTTACAATTCCGATGATTACTAGCTGTGTCGGTAATGAGTTTGGAATGGATGTTAAATAACTAACACCACCCGCAATTTGCTTTGCCCCAAGTCCTAATGATGTCGCCACACCAAATACTGTCGCAAATACAGCTAGAACATCAAACATATGGGCAATACGGCCATGTTCACCGCCTTTAAATAGCGGACCCACTGTCGCACTAATTGTACTTGCTCTTCCTTTTCTAAATGTAAAATACGCAATACATAATGCTACAAGTGCATATAATCCCCACGGATGTAATCCCCAATGGAAAAATGAGAAACGAAGTGCAAGGCGTGCACTCTCTTCAGTCGCACTCTCTCCAAACGGAGGTGTGTATAAATGGTTCATCGGTTCTGCGACACCCCAGAAAACCAAACCGATTCCCATACCGGCACTAAATAACATAGCAAACCATGTCATATAACTATAATCAGGTTCATCATCATCTTTACCTAAACGAATCGAACCGTACTTAGAAACAATTAAGAAAATAGCAATTCCTAAGAAAATAGAAACGGAAATAATATAGAACCATCCAAACTTACTAACTAACGCAGCTTGAATTACAGTCGTTACATTTCCTAAGCTACCTTTTCCAATAATAGATTCGGGAATAATCCCCCAAAGTGTAAATGCAATACATAATGTTAATGAGACAATAAATGTTTTCGTCAGTTTCCTCATCAAATCCCCCTTCGTATGTTTCATTTCTTGTAAAAATCATAAATTCCGATATGTTAAATCGGATAGAAAACCATAGTTTTTTGTGGTGATTTTCTTTCGGCTCTCTCAAGTTTGCCTTCACCAATTAGAGTTCTTATGGACAGCCTTACCTTCCGTACAACCTTTCCACTCTGCAAGAGCTACAAGATTGGAATACTACTGTCAAATTGTGTGAGAAAAATGCGGATGGGAAGAGATTTCCCCAAAAAAGGATGTGTTACAGTTTTAAAAAAGGGCAGATTTATTCTTTACAACCCTTTCTTCTTGTAACAATTATGCGGTTTTTTGCTAGTATATAGCGCGTGTTTATAACTTCACAAACGAGATGTTTATGTTTATATAACTATATTACCCATAAAACGGTAAAATACTCAAGGARTGTAACTGTATAGTAATCATTATGTAACACCCCTGTAATATTTTTATTTGCACCGAAAAAAATATGTTGTATTAAATATTTTGAATATAACTAGAAACCTACTAATTATATGGAATGAAAAACGCTTTCCTCTCATTCTAGCTATATTACAAAGTGTTAACGACTTATTACGAATGGTTTGTAATTGTGTGTTTTCCCAAAATCCGAAAAAATCTGTTGCTATAATGAGGACACGAAAACAAACGCAATGGAGGCTATCATGAAAAAATTAATTGGAATAGCAACAGCAGCAGTTTTTGGTCTTGGGATTTTCACCGCATCTGCTAATGCAGAAACTGTTGTAACAACAGACGTACTAAACGTACGAGAAAACCCTACTACTGAATCAAAAGTTGTCGATAAATTACAGAATGGTCATAAATTAGATGTTCTAAATACAGAAAACGGATGGTCACAAATCAAATTAGATGGTAAAGACGCATTCGTAAGTGCAGAGTTTACAAAGAACTCTTACTATGTAACAGCTAACGTATTAAATGTACGTACTGAAGCGAACACAAACTCAGAAATTCTTGGAACGCTTAAGAAAGACGATATGATCGAAACAACGAACCAAGTACAAAATGAGTGGTTACAATTTGAATATAACGGGAAAACAGCTTATGTTCATGTTCCTTTCTTAACAGGTACAGCACCTGTTATTGAGAAACAAGAAACGCCTGCTCCTGCTAAAGCTCAAGCACCAGCTAAGGCTCAAGCACCTGCACCAGTAAAAACAGCTGCTAAGCCTGCTGTGAAAGCTGCTGAAACTAGCGAACCTTCTAATGGTCGTGAGTTAACAGTTGTAGCTACAGCATATACAGCTCATCCGAGCGAAAACGGTGGCACATACGGCGGCCGTGTATTAACTGCAATGGGTCATGACCTAACAGCGAACCCAAACATGAAAATGATCGCTGTTGACCCGAAAGTAATCCCATTAGGATCTAAAGTATGGGTAGAAGGTTATGGAGAAGCAATCGCTGGTGATACTGGCGGTGCAATTAAAGGTAACCGTATCGACATTCTACTTGGATCAGATAGCGCTGCTAACAAATGGGGACGCAAAACTGTTAAAGTGAAAATTTTAAAATAACCAATGACTGCTAAATTACAGCCGGTTCTCTTTATTGAGAGCTGGCTTTTATTTTTTTATAATAGCTATAAGGAGGCTATGTCCATGAATGTACAAGCGAAAGTAGACTGGGTCGGTACACCAAAACCGTACATATATAAAGATGATGTAACATATGATGCAATCGCAATTGACTTCTCACTAACAAACGATGACAATCGCTATAAATTAATTGTGCTCAAGTCTGAAGAAAATACACATTACAAACTCGTACAATACGGAATAAAACCAGGCTCTCAAAAACCATTCCCTATTGATATTCCATTCGAGCAAAACATGTTACCAATTATAAAACAAATATTACATGATCCATATGTAAAAGCGGTATTACAAGAATCACGCTCTTAATTCCCAAAAAGGATGCTACCTAGTAGGAAAGTTCAACTAGGCAACATCCTTTTTTGTAATCCAAATTTCATTTTTTCTGTTTTGGGCATTTTTTGTTTATAATGGTAAAGGAAAGAAATCTGTGTACGGAGGAATATTATGCTGCAAGACTCAATTACGAAAGATGAAATTATGATGATTGCGAATGAGTTCGTTCAAGGGCTTGATCCACAGCAAGTTGCTGATCAAGAGCATGTCGCTACAGCTCGGCAACTATATCGTAGTGGTGTTGTCTATAACGTTGACTTTGATGGCTATACGCTATCCGGAACTGTAAATGCTGAAGGCAGTGTATATAGCGTTCACATCCCGATTCGTAATGTCACTGAAAGCTATTGCGATTGCTTCGCGCCAACGCAATGTCAGCATATGCTTGCTGTGTTACTATCTGCAGCTTCTAGTTTTGGGCAAGTAGGAGATGTATTAACTTTATTCAAAAATAATACAAAACCTTCTCTTCCTCCTATTCGAACTGCACGACAAGTATTGCAATCATCAGCTTTTGAAGAAATGGATTATAAAAGTTGGCAAACATACTTTGAAAATGAATATGAATCATTTAAAAAAGAACAAGCGCGGCTCACTTATAAACAAATGTATTTTCTTATGAGTCTTTTTACAGACTTCTATACAAAATTAGAACGGAAAGCTCCGCGCATCGTTGCTATTCATGAATTATTTAAGTTGCACGCGGCACTTTATTGCTTTCAAAAATTATTAGAAGAAATTCAAGAATTTGAAGCAAACAAACTATATTCTTATCACCAACCAGTTAACGTCGTTCGCCTATTCGTTGATAAAGTTGAATCTACCGTTAGGGAMCTAAAAACAGAGGCGATTCCAGAAGAATCCAAACCGATTTTAGAAGAAACAGCGCGGCTCATACATGAAGCATTCTTCTCTACCGATGCCTATACACAAGAGCGATTCTTCATTTATCGTCACGTATGGGGTGAACTGTTAAGAACAGAAGAGCAGCTACAAGAAGAAAAAAAACGAATCGATACTAAAATCAATCCACTTTCCAAAGCATTAGCATCTTCTCACCTGCTCTTTTTAAACGGTGAAGATGTATCGGCAATGGAATTACTGGAAAAACAGCCTTCTTCTGTTGTGAGCCTTTACTTCTATTGGTTAGAAGAGTTATTAAGTGCGATGGAGTGGGACCGCGGGAAAGATTGGCTTTCCTTTACTTATAAACAAGTAAAAGAAACGATAACGGAACAAGAAAATACCGTCTTCATACAAGATATCGTTCGATTATTTGTGATGATGTATGAGACATATGCAACGCATACGAATGAACAAGCGGGATTAGAAATGATTTTACAAGAACTATTACCGTATAGTTTCACAAATTATGAACAATATGTACTTGCGAAGAAACAATACCATGCATGGACGGAACTTCAGCTCTTATATGGATTCGAAGTAATCGAACTTTTGAAAGAACCATTGAAAGATATTGAAAAAGAAGCGCCCGAAGCAGCACTTCCTCTTTATCACCATGCCGCAATGGAAGCAATTGAAGAGCGAAATCGCAAATCATATAAACGTGCCGTTCGTTACTTAAAGAAATTACGTATGCTTTATAAACGACTGAAGCGAACTGATGAATGGGATGCTTTCATTATTCATATCGCTAACTTACATTCACGTCTGCGTGCACTACAAGAGGAATTACGGAGAGGAAAATTAATCGATGATCATACAAACTGAAGTAACAATTAGGCTCCAGCACGTTAGTCAAGGTTGGTTCCTTTGGGGAGAAGATGATAGCGGTACTCTCTTATCCGTAGCAACTTGGAAAAAAAATGCATTCGCATGGCACTCTACTTCTTTCTACGGAACGTTTTTAAAAGAAGCAACGTATGAGGGAAAACAAGGCGTTATGTTAACGAATGCACAGGCATTTGAATACATCGCAAATAAACCGATGAATTCATTTGCAAATATGCAAATGAACGGTCCTATTACGGCACTTACAAAGGACGCAAGTGAATTATGGGACGCTTTCGTCAGCGGCAGCTTCGCACCTGACATGAAGCAGTGGTCTCAGCAGCCATCTTGGAAAGTTCAGAATACTTCAATTGAAGATGACATGTTAGCATCTCTTTTCTCTGCCGCTGTGAACGAAAGTATTTTGCAAGATGCTCGCTCAAATGACGGATGGGAAGATGCAAAGAGACTATATGAACATTACGACTTTACGAAAAGGCAATTGGAAGCAGCACTACATGAAGAAGATTGGCTTCGAAAAATTGGTTACATTGAAGATGATCTTCCATTTACAGTCGGCTTAAGACTACAAGAACCGCAAGAAGAACTTGAAATGTGGAAGCTTGAAACAATCGTTACACCAAAACGTGGTGCACATCGCATATATGTATATGAAAGTATCGATTCCTTACCAAAACGATGGCACGATTACGAAGAACGTATCCTTGAAACACAAGAAGGATTCAGTAAGCTCGTACCGTGGCTAAAAGAGGACGACAAGTTCCGAGAAGAACTCTTTGAAACGGAAGCTTGGAACTTCTTAACCGAAGCAAGTAATGAATTACTGGCAGCAGGTATTACAATTTTACTACCATCATGGTGGCAAAATTTAAAAGCAACAAAACCGAGGTTGCGTGTACAGCTGAAGCAAAGTACAGCACAAACACAGTCTTTCTTCGGCATGAATACGCTCGTTAATTTCGACTGGCGCATTTCAACGGACGGAATTGATTTATCAGAAAGTGAATTTTTCGAACTCGTTGAACAAAACAAACGTCTTTTCAATTTAAATGGTCAATGGATGAGACTTGATCCTGCCTTTATTGAAGAAGTAAAAAAACTAATGCACCGTGCCGATAAATATGGACTTGAAATGAAAGATGTGTTGCAGCAACATTTATCTAATACGGCAGAAACAGAAATTGTAGAAGACGATAGTCCGTTTACCGATATTGAAATCGAGCTAGATGGATATTACGAAGAGCTTTTCCAAAAACTTCTTCACATTGGAGATATTCCAAAAGTAGATGTACCATCTTCGCTACAAGCAACACTCCGCCCGTATCAACAACACGGTGTTGAGTGGTTGCTATACTTACGAAAGCTTGGATTTGGAGCGTTATTAGCCGATGATATGGGACTCGGAAAAAGTATTCAAACGATAACTTACTTACTATACGCTAAAGAAAACAATCTCCAAACAGGTCCTGCATTAATTGTGGCACCAACATCAGTCCTTGGAAATTGGCAAAAAGAATTTGAGCGTTTCGCACCAAGCTTACGTGTTCAGTTACACTATGGAAGTAACCGATCTAAGGATGAGTCATTTAAAGATTTTCTTCAATCRGCAGATGTTATATTAACTTCTTATGCATTAGCTCAGCTTGATGAAGAAGAACTTAGTACGTTATGCTGGGACGCTGTTATTTTAGACGAAGCACAAAATATAAAAAACCCACATACGAAACAGTCGAAAGCAGTAAGAAACCTACAAGCAAATCACAAAATTGCTTTAACCGGTACACCGATGGAAAACCGACTTGCTGAGCTTTGGTCTATTTTCGACTTTATCAATCATGGGTATCTCGGAAGCTTAGGACAATTCCAGCGCCGCTTCGTCACACCGATTGAAAAGGACCGCGATGAAGGAAAAATCCAGCAAGTTCAGCGGTTTATCTCGCCGTTTTTACTGCGTCGTACGAAGAAAGATCAAACGGTCGCATTAAACTTACCAGATAAACAAGAACAGAAAGCTTATTGTCCACTAACTGGTGAACAAGCTTCCTTATATGAACAACTTGTTCAAGATACATTACAAAATGTAGAAGGATTAAGTGGAATTGAAAGACGCGGATTTATATTACTTATGCTGAACAAGCTAAAACAAATTTGTAATCACCCAGCCCTTTATTTGAAAGAAGAAGAACCACAAAATATCGTCGAGCGCTCTATGAAAACAAAAACGGTAATGGAGCTCATCGAAAATATAAAAGACCAAAATGAAAGTTGCTTAATCTTCACTCAGTACATTGGCATGGGGAACATGCTAAAAAGTATGTTAGAAGAAACATTCGGTCAGCGCGTCCTCTTCTTAAACGGGAGCGTACCGAAGAAAGAGCGTGACAAGATGATTGAGCAGTTCCAAAACGGAACGTATGACATCTTCATCTTATCGTTAAAGGCCGGCGGAACAGGATTAAACTTAACTGCCGCCAACCATGTCATTCACTATGACCGTTGGTGGAATCCAGCTGTAGAAAACCAAGCAACAGACCGTGCTTATCGCATCGGTCAAAAACGCTTCGTTCACGTTCATAAGCTTATTACAACGGGAACACTTGAAGAGAAGATTGATGAAATGTTAGAACGAAAACAATCATTAAACAACGCCGTCATTACAAGCGATAGTTGGATGACCGAACTATCAACCGACGAACTAAAAGAATTACTTGGCGTATAAAGTGAAGGCTTTTACGGGCAGTTAATGCGGGATAAGGTGGATGTTTCTATTCCCACAAATAGCGGGATAAATGAAAAAGGAGCAAATCTCTAAATGAGATTAGCTCCTTTTTCTATGCCAAAACCAATTGCTTATTATAATTCCTGTTAACCCGCCGCACGTATCAAGCAATGAATCTTGCCACATCGGTGTACGGTCTCCCGTAAACCATTGATGAATTTCATCAAATGTTGCATACCCCGCAACGAAAAGGAGGGCGTATGCAAAGCACCTTTTTCTCGAATAACCCGATCGATGAAAAGCATAATACGTCAATGAACCRAGCATAAAGAACACCATAAAATGAGCACCTTTACGAAGGAAAAACTCAACAAATCCACCTACACCTTTATTTGCGATACTAACAGGTGTACCTCCCCCATAATCGATAGATACCCATGAAAAATGCTCTTTCACAAACTCAGCATTTACATATTGCTCAATATCCGAGCGCATATCCTGTTTTTTATATGGCTGWGCTGAAGAATAGAAAATAATCCCCATCCATAGTAATACAGGAATCCAAAATAACCATTTACGATTCATTCTYCCGAAAACYCCTCTCTTAGTCTTTTAAGAGTAMCAAAAAAAAGAAAAAATTTCACGCCAAAACATGACATTTACACCCTATTTATAAAGTGAAAGGGGGTGATAAACATGGCAGTTGAAACAATCGTAATGGATTTAACTTTACGCCTTGTATTAAACGGAGGATTAGACAAAAACGGTAAAACAGTTTTTAAGAACAAGCAATTCAAACGTGTAAAAACAAATGCAGATTTAGGAAAAGTACATGAAGTAGCACGTGCTCTTGCTTCACTACAACAATCATCACTTCACGCTGTACAACTTGTAAGCACGTCAGATCTTTCTAATCTATAATTAAAAAGGAGGGAATAAAACATGCAAGTACTAGAGTTAATTTTCGTGAAAGAAGATGGAAAAACAGTTGCCTTTTCTATCGAAAATCCCATCACACCAGTAAATGAACTAGTCGTAAATCAAGTAATGGATACCATTCTTTCTTCATCTGTATTTTCGTCAATTAGTGAAAATACTCGTAAAAAAGGGGCTCGCCTCATAGAAAAAAACGTATCTGAAGTTCAAATCACTCCGTAAATCAAAAAGACGAATCTGCATTATTTTGCAGATTCGTCTTTTTTCTTCGGCATTTCAATTGGAATAAAGATGTTTGAAAAACCAACACAAACATACTTATAATTCTCTCCGCCCAAATCAAACTCTGTCGTATATGTTGAGAAGAAAATATAATCATTTCGCTTTGTATAATGCTCAATTAATAATCCAACTTGTGGTTCAACATACTTATTTGCTAATTTCTTTCCCGCCGATGCTAGATCGCCAAGTATACCCTCTTTGTTTTCTTTCTCAACCTCTTCTAGCTTCTTACTCACATCATTACGCTTCATAAATTGTTTTGCTGCCCAATCCGTATATTCTCCCTTACCCGGATTACTGTTTGCTAAATAAACTAAGAGAACAACAGCTAGAGCCATAATAATATACTTTTTCTTCATGCTATATCACCGCCTACTCTTTTCTATTTTCATATATATGTACAAGCGATGCAAATTAGAAAGACTATCATCTATTGATTGTAAACGAACCATAAAAATTTACAATACGAAACAAAAGATTAATAATAATTTTACATAATTCGTATATAATTATATTCGGAATAATAATTTTTATAAGGGAGGATTTTAGAATCATGGATAATGAGAATGATATTTTTATTTCTAGTTCTACAATGATGCTCGAACCTTGCAAACACCCTTATTACCGGACAAAAATTATCGACAGTAGCGGAAACCCTCTGTACTCTTGCCAAACAGCTATCCAACTCATAAAGAAATCTTGTCTAACACATGTTCATTCTACTTATCAAGGTAGACGTCATGCAGTCCGTTCTATAACCATATAGATGAGATAGAGTTTCCCAAAAAAACTAACAAAGCTAACATTCATTTTTTTAACGGAACTACCATAACAATACAAATAGGTTCTCATAAGTTACAGCAACAATTTTTCAAATCTGGACATGTATTATCCCGAATGAACATGAAAGATTCATTACCTTAAAAAACCTCTTGCCACATTTACTGCCTTAAAGTAAATAGAATGGAACGCAATATTTCCTTTGCCTTCCATTCTACTTATTATTCTTATCCCCTTACACTATCTCTCATTTTCTCAAGTGCTTGTCGATATACCCATCTCACTTGATAGTACGTCATCCCCATTTCAGAAGCTATCTCTCCCATATTTTTCCCTGTAAAAAATCGCTCTGAAATGATATGCTTCTCCCTCTCATCTAACACACTCATAAAGTCCTTCGCCCTCGTTCCAGCATCTTCACACTCAAATCGTTCCTCATACTCGTCCGTGCATACATAGCGCTCTTGCACTACGCATTCTTTCTTCAACCTTTCCAATATATAACCACGTACCGTTACAACCGCATAAGCAGGAAAACTCCCTTTCTCCTCCTCATACCTTTCATACGCATGCCAAAGACCAATTAAACCACATTGATAATACTCTTCATAATCCTGGTAAATATTTAACCTCTTTATTTGATTTACAATCATACCTTCATACAAAACAACCGTATCTGCAAAAGTCGCTGGCTTCACACAGTGCCCGTTTCTAAAAGGTATACCTCTTCAGTATTCCGCGGTACCTCTACAATATAAAATGAGAAAGGAAATTTCATTGTGGGTAATTTCAAATACTGCTGCTGGAATTTGAAATTACACTAGGCAGTATTTGAAATTCTGCTTGGGGTATTTGAAATAGGGGTAAAAATAAAAAAGGTGACTCTAGGAAGAGTCACCTTTTTTATTTTATTATTGGAACATACCTTTTACCGCACCAAATCCAATAGTTAAGATAAAGAAGACAACCATAAGAATTGTTGCTTTCTTTTTACTTAAACCAGCCGTAATTTGAAGACCTAACCATGTAATAACAAATCCCCAAATTGTGAACACTTCAATATTATTTGCAATACCTTTTGCAACACCACCACTTGAAGCGAAAATCGGCCCTAAACCAGTATACATTTCTTGTCCTGATCCGCCTAAAACAAGTGCTAAAACTGTGTTTATTAATAAACCAAGTAATGAAATAATGCTTGAGTACACACTGATTGTTAATAATTTCTTATAAGAAGTATCATTGCTCATTAACATCATAAATATTTTATACACTGCTGCACTAATAAAGAAACTAATCGCCATACCAATAGCACCAAATACTGCACCTGTACCAAATGACATTATAGGTGTAACGCTAATACCCAAATCCTTATTCATCTTAATCGCCTCAGGGGTTAGGGAGTACACATAAGCGGCAAGACCTGCAACAAGTCCACCTAATAAAATAAGTATCCAAAACGCACCCCATACCGCATTACTAGTTTTCATTCGCTCAAAYTGTACCCCAGGAGAWGTAATCATTCCAAATAATGAYGGCTTYTYYSCACCWACWTYTTGYGTATTMAWATTCGCTTYCATTATAACGCCTCCTTCTATTTATATAACCCGTTCTAACGGGCGGTTCACATCCTCATGCAAGAGGATACGAACCGCCCACTAGAACGGTAATGTGTATTAGAGAGTTTCCTCTCTAATACACTAGTAAATTACTCATAACGAAGTGCTTCAATTGGATCTAATTTCGCAGCTTTGTTTGCTGGAATTAATCCGAAAATAATACCAAGTGTCATAGAGAATAGTACGCCGCCAACGACAACTTCCCAAGAAACGAGTGGTGGCCATTTCGCAAATGTGGAAACGATATATGCCCCGCCATACCCAAGACCAATTCCGATTAAACCACCTAGAAGCGTTAACATAACTGCTTCAATTAAAAACTGTAATAAAATTTTACTACGTGTTGCTCCAAGTGCCTTACGCACCCCAATTTCACGTGTACGCTCTGTTACAGATACGAGCATGATATTCATAACGCCAATACCACCAACGACTAGTGAAATACCAGCGATACCGCCGATGATCATCGTCATAATACCTGTCATTTTTGAAATACCTTCTTGAAGTTCTTTTAAATTCATAACTTCGTATTTACCAGTTGCATCACTCGGTTTACGACTGTTTAAGACATCTGCAGCTTTTTTACCTGCTTTTTCTAGATTATCTACATTTTTTGCTTGAACAGAAATATTTTGAATTTCATCTTTTCCATACAGTGTCGGCCATAATGAAATTGGAACTAGTGCTTCTGATGGTCCCATTCCCATAAACTCGTTATCTGATTTATAGACACCAATAATTTGCATCGGTTGACCTTTCATTTCAATAATTTTACCGACTGGATTGGCATCCTTAAACACCTTTTCTTCCATTTGTTTACTAATCATGACAACGTTATTACCTTGATCCACATCTGTTTCTTGTAAAGAACGTCCCTTTAATAACTTTACTTTATTTACCGCAAAGTACTCACTGTCTAATCCAGTAATATTCACCATTTCTATTTTATCTTCAATATCAAGTGGTTCCATACTTGAATTTGTTGTTACAACATGTGCGATATCTGGAATTTTTTTAATTTCAAAAATATCTTCTTCAGTTATCTTCGGTGCTTCTACCATCGCCATACCAAAAGGATCRTTCATATCGGCACTATAATGAATCGGTACCGTTTGATTACCTGATCCAACAAATTGAGATTTCAGTGCAGCTTCCCCGCCTTGCCCAATCGCAACGACGGTAATAATAGAACCTACACCGATAATAATCCCAAGCATCGTCAGAGCAGAACGCAGTTTATGAGCTARAATAGAAGATARGGCRATTTTYATACTATCTAGTAAACTCATACYGCACACCTTCTATCTTCWGTAATTTTCCCATCTCKYAGTACRATGCGRCGAGAAGAATAAGCWGCTACYTCYTCTTCATGCGTAACCATAACAATCGTCGTACCTTCCGCATTTAGCTTCGTGAAAATGTCCATAACTTGCTCACCAGACTTCGTATCAAGCGCACCTGTCGGCTCATCTGCCATAATGAACGTTGGATTATTCGCAATCGACCTCGCAATAGCGACACGCTGCTTCTGTCCACCTGATAACTCATTCGGTAAATGATGAACTCTGTCTGACAAACCAACTTTACCAAGTGCTTCCAGAGCTCTTTGACGACGCTCTGCTTTCTTCACGCCACCATATACGAGCGGAAGCTCAACATTTTCCACCGCCGAAAGACGAGGCAGTAAATTGAAATGCTGGAACACAAAGCCGATATATTCATTACGAATTAAAGCAAGCTTTGACTCATCTGCAGTTAAGATATTCACATCATTCAGCATATATTCGCCCTCTGTCGGACGATCTAAACAACCGATAATATTCATAAGCGTTGACTTACCAGAACCAGACGGTCCCATAATCGAAACAAACTCACCGCTCTGAATCGTTAAACTAATACCATGCAAAATCGGCACCGCAAGTTTCCCTTGATAATACGTCTTAGCAATATTATTTAACGTAATCATTTCTCTTTCACTTCCATTCCGTCATACACGTCGTCGGAAGGATTTTTAACCACCTTTTGCCCCACTGTTACGCCTTCAACAACCTCTGTCCAATCTCCATCATTCGCACCTTTTTTCACATTTTGCTTACGAAGTTTTCCTTTGTCTTCGATATAAACAAATGCATCTTCGCCTTTTTCTACAATGCTCTTACTTGGAACAGCAATCATCGTCTTATTCTCTAAATTTACTTGCAGAGAAACGTGATAACCTGGAGATAAACCATCTTGGCTATCAAGACTTGCTTTATATGTATATTGAGACATATTTTGAGTTCCCTCACCAGCAGCTTGAGCCATCTCTGCACTCGTTGGGAATTCACTTACTTCYGTAATYTTACCTGTCCACTTCTTCTTATTATTTGCTTTCGCAGTTACAGTGAACTTTTGATCTTTTTGAATTTGTGACTTTTGAAGCTCTGTTAAAGTCCCTTGAACTTGGAACGGGTCTTTAGAAGCAACTTGTAAAAATGCTTTCCCTTGACCACCTAATGCCTGAGATGAACTTTGCGCTGCATCCTTATCTAACTTCTGTACAACACCAGTAAAATTACTATAAATCGTAAGTTCTTTCTGTTTTTTACTTAACTCTTCTTTTTGTAACTTYCCTTTTTCTTTYTCAAGRTCAGTTGTTTTYTGWGCCATTTCTAAYTCRCTTACTTGCTCTTCCATYGGGTCTGTTACTTCTTTCCCAGCCCCACTATCTTTTACCTTCTTAATTTCTTTCTTCAATGAATCAATCTTCTTTTTCCCTTGATCGTAACGCATATCAGCCATCTTCTGATCAAGATCAGCTTGCTTCATTTGAAGATTAATTTCTTCATTATCATAAGAGAATAATTTCGTTCCCTTTTCTACCTCTTGTCCTTCTTTCACCGCAATATCTTTCACTTTTCCTTTAGTCGGATCCGCATAAAAACTTTCAATATTCCCTGGCTTCACCTGACCAGAAATTAACTTCGTATTATTAAGCTTACGCTCTGTCACTTTCTCAAAACTTACAGCATCTGTMTTMGCYGTRCCTTTCTTCTTACCTTGSATAACAAAAATATTWACYGCYGCWACRATAACAATTAGTRCAATAACCCCGATAATAATCCATTTCTTCTTCTTGTTTGGAGTACGAACCGTATTAGGTAACAATATTCTCTCTCCTTTTATATCTTATAGTTTAATAGATATTAAATTGTGTAAAACTTTCTAAAATTTACAATCCTACTTACATTGTTACACTCATTTTACAAAGTTTTACACAATCATTTATATTGTAACAAAAATACCAATGATTAGAAATATGACATTCTATCTTTTAAGATAGTTTTAAGGAAAAGAAAAATCCAATTTAAATTAGTTTTTTTGTATTTAGATGATACATTTTCATCTTACACAACATCAATTTCATGCTCCCTCCTTTACTAAAGAACTTCCTACTAATTTGAATTATTAAACTAAATCCCCCAATTACATCGCCCTCATTTTTGTCATATATATTTGACATTTTACTTATCCAAGTGTAAAGTGTCATATATATATGACACTTCAGTACACGAAGCCTACAAATATTAATAGGAGGTTTATATTTGAATAACGTTAAAAACTATCGGAAATCTGAAGGCCTGTCTCAGTTAGAATTAGCTAAAAAAGTTAATGTGGCTAGACAGACAATAAACTTAATTGAAAACAATAAATATAATCCTTCTTTAGCTTTATGTATCGAATTAGCAAAAGCGTTAAAAACAGATTTAAACAGCCTATTTTGGGAGGGAGATTAAATGATGAAAATTGAATGGAAAGAAAAAGTATATAATAATTTTATTGGAACAATTAGTGAAAGAGATGAGTATCAAAAACAAGAAATCAATAAAGAATTAGCTATAGCTGGAATTGGTTTATGGTGGTTAAATATGTTGGTAATGCTTATTATGCTACTCATCGATACTATGAACCAAACTATATCTATAGGAACTATATTTATATTTCTCATTAATATGATTTATACTAATTATTTAATCTTTAAATTGAAAAAGAAAGGTCTAAATGATACTGAATGTGCAACAGAAGAAGAGTATTTGCAACATAAAAAAACATTAAGAAAAGCTGGTTTAAAAGCAGGTGTACTTTGGGGCTTCCAAATGTTTGTATTTATGAATTATATCCTTCCCTATTTAGGTTCAGAAGAAATCTCTGTTTCTTTATTTAATGTTGTGCTTTACTGCTGTGGTGGCGGATTTTTTGGTCTATCCATGTATATAGTCGGTTTATTAAATCTAAAAAAATTATATTAAGTAACTAGCCCCTCAGTAACTGAAAGTACTATTTAATATATAAGCGATTTACACATAAAGCTTTAATTTTACATATGATCGTCCTTTCAATTATAAAAAAAGCGATCCAAAATAATGATTGGATCGCTTTTCTGGATAAAGTGAAACTTTAATCAGTGGGGGGGTTTCATCCCCCACTGATTATTAGTTGAACCAATCGGGCATTTACGGGCAGTTGATTCCCCAGCCTAACTTCTTTGCATTACATTCGAATTTTAAACCGGGAATCTTACTGCCCGTTAATGCGGGATAAACTATTACGCCACTTTAGGACCTTTTCTCTCATGTCCCATTTGAACAATCAGTAAGAAAATTGTTGATAAAACACCGCCTGCTAACAGTAACATGAAACAACCATCCCAGCCAGAACGATCAACAATAATACCAATTGCTGCGTTTGCTACGAAGCTTCCTCCAACATAACCAAACAGACCACACATACCAACTGTTGTACCTACTGCAAATTTCGGTACTAATTCCATTGCACTTAAACCAATTAAAAACTGTGGTACATAAATTAAACAACCGATAACAGAAACTGCAATACTCACAACAAGTATGCTAGTTGCTTGCCAATATACAACCGTACCAACAACAACCCCAGCCATACTAATAACACATAATGGCATACGTTTCCCTTTGAATAATTTATCACTTAAAAAGCCGACAATTAAAGAACTTGGAATCGCTGCTGCCTCAAATATTGAATACGCTGCATGCGCTTCTGTTTTTGTAAAACCTTTAACTGTTGTTAAGTAAATTGGTACCCAGTTAATAACACCGAAGCGAATTAAGTAAACAAATGCATTCGCAATACATAAATACCAAACGAACTTATTTGTCACTACATATTTCATTAAAATTTCTTTTGGTGACATCTTGTTAGCATTATCTGCTTTTTCAAGATCTTCATAGTCATTACGATACTCATCAATTGGCGGAAGACCTTCAGATTCTGGTGTATCCTTCGCATTAATCCATACTAGAACTGCAATTACCATAACGATAATCGCTGGGAAAATAAATACGCCACCTTGCCAATGACTTTCACCRAAAATRCCTACACCRATTCCRAYRARTGGYGGMACAAGYAWTCCRCCAACGTTATGTGAAATATTCCAAAGACCTGTTTTCGTACCACGTTCTTTCTTTGAAAACCATTTCGTCATAACAATACTACACGGTGGTGCTCCCATACCTTGTACAATACCGTTTAGAACAAGTAATGTTAAAATCATCCCAAAGGAAGATGCAAAACCGAAACAAATATTAACAAGCCCAGATAAAAATAAACCTACTGCAATAAATCGTTGAGCAAAAGCCTTATCCGATAAATTCCCCATAAAGAATTTACTAAGTCCATAAACAACAGCCATTACTGCGCCCAATAACCCAATTTGTGTAGTGCTAAATCCGTACTCGTCTACTAAATACGTAGTAGATAAATTAAAGTTACTACGAACTAAATAATAAGCAGCATACCCAACTGAAATTCCCATTAGCACACGAATACGTAATAATTTGTATACCCTGTCAATCATATCCGCCGGCAATCTCTCAATTGCAGGTGCTGGCTTAAGCCATTTAAACATATTCTTTCGTCTCCTTTTCTCACGGCTGAGAGAGACGTTGTCTATTCCATATCTCGATTATTCCACTATTTGATATATTTTGGTTTGTCCTTCTAACTGGCTGACCTTCTATTTCTTTCTCATTCTTCGCAAACATCGTCGGTACGCCAAACGAAACTTTTTCTAAAATGTGCCCCGCTTCTTCTGATAAACAATAATCAATAAATAAGTCCGCTATAATACCACTCGGTGCACGTTTTAGCTTCGAAATCGCATTAACAGACAACCCTGTTTGCTCAGGTTCATTACTTACAATAGGAAAGCCTTGTTTCTGAAGCATTCTCTGATCGCCCGCAAAATTGATGCCTATCATATATTCACCGCTCGCAACCAGTTCTGCGGGCATATAACCATTCACCGTTACTTCACCAACTTGCCTTGCAAGATTCTTAACATACTCTTTCGATTCTTCTTCACCTAAAGTATCAATAAGTGCTTGAAACAAAGTATATGCTGTGCCGGAAACGTTTGGATCAGGCATTGCAATCTTATCCGTATATACCGGATCTAATAAATCTTGCCACCTTGATGGATATGGAAGACCGAGCGGCGCTATTTCTTCATTCCACCGCTCTTTATTAATCGCGATTGCCAGTTTCTCCACTTCATAACCGTACCAATAACCATCTTTATCTTTAACAGTCTTTGAAATACGATTCGCATGCTGGGTCGTAACAGGAATAGAAAGGTTCTTTTGCTTCATCTTTTGATGCGCATCTACTGTACCGCCAATAATAATATCCGCCTTCGGATTTCCAGCTTCCTCTTCTACTCTCCGAAGAAGTTCTTCTGTCGATAGACGAATAAATTCATATGTACACCCGCGTTGTTTACAAAATGACGAAAGCAAAGCTTCACCAACTTCCTCGCGGGCCGCTACATACGCAACGAGATGACGATCATCCAAAATAGGGAGACCACTTTTATTATATTTAATAGAGGTTGTATCTCGAGAGCAACTAGACATCGCTCCTCCGATTACTAGCAAAAAGAAGAAAAAGGCTATCTTTCTCATGACACACTCTCCTTTACAAGGAATTCTGCTAGGGAGCCCTTCATATACATGACATTCCCGTTATTATCACCGAGATATTGCACAACAAAGTACGATGGATACACAGAAATAGTTAGAATATCCTCCCGCTCATTCTTTACACGTTTGCCTGTTTTATAGGCAGTAATATAAGCAATCGGCTCATTCTGTGATTGTAATAATTTCTGAATTTCTCCGTAATCTGTAATTTGCCTTGCGTATCGAATAGAATCAAATATGTGTGTAAGATCTATAGTACGTATTACATCCCCTTGCCTCACTACAACTTCCTTTGCCTCCGCAAAGAAATTACTAATGCGCTCTGGTGTATAATACAGACTTAACAAATACGTTTGAAATGCTGAGATCATCGGATCCGTGCCATTCTTTCCGTATACATTAGTCTCGTACTGGAACAAGTCACCTACTGCAAAAGTACGTTTATGTCCATTCAAGTACGTTACTTCTCCAGTAAATACTTGTTCTTGATTCCTCGCTTCTCTCGGTTCTATTCGAATTCGGTCAAAGAATGAAACAATCGTATGCAAACGAACTTCATCCGTTACAACAATTTCTCCCCACTTCTCATGCCTTACTTTCACTTCAGTAGGAAGAGATTCATTCACTCTTTGTAAAACGGCTTGTTTGTCATCCACAATTGTGATTCGATTATATATTTGCTTCTCAATAACATAAAACAAAATAAGAGAAACGATCATACAAAAGACAAACATAAGAATTTGAAATGATAGCCTTTTCATTTCTGCCTACCTCCAAGATAAAAAAACGTTGTTTCGAAAATACCGCATAATTGTTTCATAAATGTATCATTTAACCGCTTTCAAGTTTTTTATGTCTTCCATCCGTCTCGGAAGTAAAAATGTAATGCATATTGTAGTTCCCATTTCTTCACTACTCTCAATTCGCATACTTCCGCCTTGCTTCTTCATAATCTCCTGACAAATGTATAAGCCATAGCCATTCCCGTAACTTGAAGGAAGCACCTTACCTTCCGGAGACTCATTCCATTCTGCAAGCACACCTTCATCCATACCAATACCATCATCATGAACAAAAACTTTCGCTTCCTGCTCATTTATAATTACATTCATACGAACTTGCGTAGCATCACTATATTTAATCGCATTATCAAGCACATTCAAGAAAATTTGCTTCGTCTTATCAAAATCCGCAACGACGTGTACTTCTGTTAACTCATTCATAACTTCAATTTCAAACTGCTGCAACCTGGGTTTCACAATCGAAACCGCTTCTTCTGCCAATTCTTTAATATTCACGACTGTAGGTGACACTTCAAACGTACTCTTCCCGTACTTTGAAGACTTAAGTAATTCCTCTACAAGTGATAATAGACGCTCACTTTCTACAGACACATAACGGAGGCTCTCCTGCACATCTTCCTTCGACTGTAACTTCGGAATTAAATCTACATAACCGATAATCGCTGTTAGCGGTGTTTTCAGCTCATGCGTAATGCGGTCCAAGAAATCTTTCTGTTTCTCTTTCTCTTCCTTCAGCTGCTTAATATGCAGCTCAATCCCATCAGCCATCGCATTAAAGGACGCTGAAAGCTGCGCAATTTCCACATACTCATTCAGCTCAATCTTACTTTCATAATCTCCATTCGCAAGCCGATATGCCATTTGCCTTAACTGATCAATTGGTTTATGAAGAGACTTCGCCAAACGAATCGCAAAGAAAATACCAGCAGCTACTAAACAAAGCGACGTCATTAAAAACGTCCAACTTACATTTGTTAAAACTTCCTTCTCATCCGTTAACTCATTTATAAAACGAATACTCCCAATGACATCGTTTCCATAATAAACCGGACTTGAAAACAAAAGAATTGGAGCTGGGTCTCCCTCCTCGAAAACATACGATTTCTTTCCCTTCAAAGAACTCTCAATGTCAATATTCCGATGAAGTAACGCTCCTTTTTGTGTATCTGCAACAACATCTCCATTCTTCCCAATCATCTGCACCCGGACATCCATTCGCTTCGCTAAATACGAAGCAATTAAAAGCGAATTAGGACCTAACGTCTCYACTTCTGCTTCCTTCTCTAAATAATTCATCGTATAAATTTGCGCTTCCACACTTAACTTTTCTAAGGAATCYGCCGCATTATGATACACATTCTTCTCCAGTGCAATATAAACAACCGCRTAYAAAAGAACAAGAATTGGAATCAACAAYCCAACTATTCCAAAMACCATATTTCGTTTTAAAGACATATCATCACCTTTTAGCAATCAAGCTTATACCCCACACCATAAATTGTCTTAATATACTCCCCGCTCGCGCCGAGTTTCTTTCGAAGCCTTTGCACCATAATATCAACCGCTCTCGTATTTCCGATATACTCAAACCCCCATACCTTCTCTAATAGCTCATCTCTCATGAATACACGCTGCGGATTCGAAACAAACAACTGACACAAATTAAACTCTCGGTACGTTAACTGAATCTCCTGCCCACTCACATGAAGCTTTCGTTCCTTTGGACAAATAAGTAAATCACCAGCCCCAATCACCTCATGATTTAAAGGAACCTCCTTCTTCTTCACGCGCCGCGCCATATTCTTCACCCGAAGAATAAGCTCCGCATAATTAAAAGGCTTCGTCACATAATCATCAGCTCCAAGCTGAAGACCAAGTAACTTATCATTCATCTGACTCTTCGCTGTCAACATAAGCACCGGAATATCACGCTCCTTCTCTCTGAATAAACGTAACAACTCATACCCATCCGTATCAGGAAGCATCACATCTAAAATAAGTACATCCGGCTGCTCATTCCATCTCTCTAAAGCTTCTCTCCCATCAGCCGCCGTCAATACTTCATACCCTTCCATCTCTAACTGCATCCGAATCAAATTACGAATACTCGATTCATCATCTACTACAAGTATTTTCATCATTTCCCTCCTTCCATCCTGTATTATAGTACAGTTTAGTATAGCAAAAATCATACAAAAAAAGAGAGGGTATTGTCGAACATATGTTGAACGACAGTACCCTCTCTCATTTATTAAACTTATTTCTCATATCCATTAGGTTTCTTCTGATGCCAACTCCACGCATGCTCAATAATTGTCTTCACATTTACATACTCAGGATTCCATCCTAACTTCTCTTTCGCCTTTTGAGAAGAAGCAACTAAACGTGCTGGATCCCCTGCACGGCGTGGTGCCATCTCAGCTGGAATCTCATGATTCGTAACTTCACGAACTGCATCCACGATTTCTTTTACACTAAAGCCATTACCATTTCCTAAGTTGTAGAAATCACTTTCTCCACCATTTTGCAGGTCTTTAAGTCCTAAGAAATGAGCTGCCACTAAATCTTCAATATGAATATAATCACGGATACAAGTACCATCTGGTGTATTATAATCATCACCAAACATCATAATCTTCTCACGTTGACCTAACGCCACTTGTAAAACAAGCGGAATTAAATGTGTCTCTGGACGGTGATCTTCCCCAATAATACCACTTGGAGTTGCACCAGCCACATTAAAGTATCTGAAAATCTTATATCTTAAATTAGAGGCTTGGCTATACCAATGAAGCATCTTTTCAATTGCTAACTTCGTCTCTCCGTACGTATTCGTCGGATTTGTCGTCGTTTCCTCAGTAATAAGGTCTACATCTACCTCACCATAAGTCGCCGCAGTAGAAGAGAAAATAAACTTMTCTACTTTRAACTCATCCATTACTTCTAGCAAGCAAAGTGCACCATACACATTATTATTATAATACTGAAGAGGCTTCTCCATACTAACTCCAACTAAAGAATCAGCTGCAAAATGCATAACCGCCTCGATATTTTCTTGTTTAAAAACTTCTCTTAAAAATTCTTTATCACGAAGGTCACCATTATAAAACTTCGCGCCTTCCGTAATTGCATCCTCATGACCGGTTTGTAAGTTATCTACTACTACAACAGATAAACCTTCATCCACTAGTTTTTTAACAGCGTGAGAACCGATATAGCCAGCTCCGCCGCAGATTAAGATT
>NZ_JBFTMA010000045.1:0-19390 GCF_056396725.1 Bacillus sp. 05T31 | reverse complement strand
GATAAAAATGTGGCTGAGTATGTAGAAGGACATGAATTAGCGGAAATGATTGTAAGAATTAATGAGAAGTACGCTGAAATGTTAGAAAAAGATATACGTTTTTCGGAACATATAGAAGGTGAGCATGCAGAATATCATGTGTACACGGTCTTATCCATTTTTAATAACTTAGTTGCAAATGCAGTTGAAGCGATTGAGGGTAGAGGTCTCATTATTATTAAGCTATATAAACGAGATAAACATATATTCTTTGAAGTAATTGACGATGGTCCTGGTATTGCACAGAAGTATAAGAAATTAGTATTTAAGCCAGGATTTACTTCAAAGTATGATCAAACGGGAACACCTTCAACAGGTATTGGACTTTCTTACATAAACGAAATGGTAACAGAGCTAGGTGGAGAAGTGAGATTAGAAGACCGAGAAACTGGCGGAGGGTGTAAGTTTATCGTTTGTTTACCGGAGTGCAGTTTAAAGCGGGAAGGAGAATAAAGTTGTTTTATTATATCGTAGATGATGATGAAGTTTTCCGCTCCATGCTTTCACAAATTATTGAAGATGGCGATCTTGGGGAAGTAATTGGAGAGTCGGAAGATGGAGCTTTTATTGAAGCAGATCAACTAAATTTTAAAAAAGTAGATATTTTATTTATTGATTTATTAATGCCAATGCGAGATGGGATTGAAACAGTTCGCCATATTGCGTCCTCTTTTTCAGGGAAAATCATTATGATTTCTCAAGTTGAATCGAAACAGCTTATTGGTGAGGCTTATACACTTGGTGTTGAATATTATATTACAAAACCATTGAATAAAATTGAGGTTATGTCTGTTGTACGTAAAGTAATGGAACGTATTCGTTTAGAGCGCTCTATACATGATATTCAAAAATCATTGAATAACGTTTTTAAGTGGGAACAGCCGCAAGTTCGAAATGAGCCAATACAAGAAGGAAAAAGAATAGCAGATTCAGGGCGCTATTTATTATCAGAACTTGGTATTGCGGGAGAGAATGGAAGTAAAGATTTACTTAGTATGTTGGAATATTTATATGGACAAGAAAAAGAGCAAACGTTTGAATTTGGATTTCCTGCGCTAAAAGATATCTTTCACCATATAACTATAAGAAAATTAGAGAATATAGCTTCAGATGCAGATATAGATAAGGAGAGAAAAGCATCTGAACAAAGGGTACGTAGAGCGATTTATCAATCGTTAAATCACTTAGCTTCCCTTGGATTAACAGACTTTTCAAATCCGAAATTTGAAAGCTATGCTCCGAAATTTTTTGATTTCACTGTAGTTAGAAAACGAATGACAGAAATGACAAAGGATGAAGTAGCAACTTCTGGCCATATACGAATTAATACGAAGAAGTTTATTCAAGTGTTGTATTTTGAGGCGAAACGGTTGATGGAGATAGCGTGAAAAAAGGTGCTTATAAATGAGCATCTTTTTTTATTAAATCTACATTTTATATTTTCTCGTAGAGCATGTAAAATGTTAGTTAAGAGAAATTGGTTTTAAAKTAAGGAAGTGTCAAAAAATGRGTTTTACATTAAATAAATCGATTATTAAAGAAGTATGCGGAGARACCTCATATAAAAGAGGYGAAGCTTATTATAAATCAAATAAAGTAATAATAAATCATTATGATGAAAATAAAGAAATTTGCGAGGCAACGGTAAAAGGGAATGAAGATTTTCATGTTACAGTAGAAAAAGCTAAAAAAGGTGATGTTGTTGCGAAATGTAGTTGTCCTTCATTAGCGTCTTTTCAAACGTACTGTCAACATGTTGCAGCCGTACTAATACAAATAAATTATAACCAGCAAACGGGCGGCATGTCCGAAAATATGAGCGGAAATGATCAATTAACGAGCGGGATGTTTCAGTTGTTTGCAGACAAACCACTGCGGCCAAAAAGTAAACAACACCGTTTTGATACACGTGAAATATTAGATGTTGCGTTTATATGTTCACCAGTAGCGACGAAAAGCGGTGGGGCCCTTCTTGGAATTCAGTTAAAACTTGCGAAAACATATTTTATAAATCATATTAGAGAATTTCTTTCTAACGTGGAGAAAAGAGAGACTTTTCATTGTTCCAATGAATTTACATACACACCAGATGTACATAGCTTCAGGCAAGAAACGGATGCGATTATTCAGCAGCTCATTAAAATTTATCATAATGAAAAAATGTATGAGGATACACTGGAAGTACATGCAAAACAAGATGATAGTATGATTTTAATACCGCCAGCTTCATGGAAGGATATGCTTTCTTTACTTTCTAAAGTTGAGTTTGTGGGACTTAATCAAGATGGAAAATCTTTTCACGGTTTACAAATTTCAAAAGGRYTACTTCCTTTRCATTTTGAGTTTAATAARGGGAGTAACGATGGGTTTACACTTTATATTGACGGCTTACAACAAGTAGAAGTAATGGATACGTATAGTTATGCTCTATTTGGAGGGAAACTGTATCAGTTGAACGCTGAGGATTGTAAGCGGCTTATCGAATTACAAAAAATGATGAATCGTTCTAGTAGTAACCAATTGTATATTCCAGCAGATAAGATGGARCACTTTGTAGCAAAAGTTGTACCAGGGTTAATGAAGCTWGGWACTGTGCGAATAGATGAGGTAGTATCAGATTGTGTGGAAACGCCTTCGCTAAAAGCAAAATTGTATTTAGATCGAGTGAAAAATCGTTTGTTAGCAGGTCTCGAATTTCATTATGGAAACGTCGTGATTAATCCGTTAGAAGAGGATGGGCAGCCATCTGTTTTTAATCGTGATGAGAAAAAGGAAAAAGAGATTTTAGAMATTATGAGTGAAAGTGCCTTYGCGAAAACGGAAGGCGGTTATTTTATGCATAATGAAGAAGCTGAGTATAACTTTTTATATCATGCTGTTCCAACGTTAAAAGGTTTAGTTGATATTTATGCGACATCAGCAATCAAATTACGAATTCATAAGGGAGACACAGCTCCTCTTATAAGAGTTAGAAGGAAAGAGAGAATTGATTGGTTATCATTCCGCTTTGATATAAAAGGTATTCCAGAGGCAGAAATTAAAGGGGTATTAGTCGCTCTTGAGGAGAAACGAAAATATTATCGTTTAGCAAGTGGTGCTCTACTATCACTTGAGAGTAAAGAGTTTAATGATATTAATCAGTTTATAAAAGAATCTAGTATTCGAAAAGAATTTTTAAAAGGCGAAGAAATAGATGTCCCTCTTATTCGTAGTGTGAAATGGATGAATTCACTGCAAGAAGGAAACGTATTAAGTTTAGATGAGTCTGTTCAAGAATTGGTAGAGAACATTCAAAACCCTAAAAAGCTGAAGTTTGCGGTGCCAAGTGGCTTAGATGCGATAATGAGAAAGTATCAAACATACGGATTCCAGTGGATGAAAACACTTGCCTATTATCGTTTTGGCGGCATTTTAGCTGATGATATGGGACTGGGGAAAACGTTGCAAAGTATTGCTTTTATAGACTCTGTTTTGCCGGAAATTCGAGAGAAGAAACTGCCTATATTAGTTGTTTCTCCGTCGTCCCTCGTTTACAACTGGCTTAGCGAGTTGAAAAAATTCGCTCCACATATTAGAGCAGTTATTGCCGATGGAAATCAAGCAGAGCGCCGAAAAATTTTAAAAGATATAACGAAATTTGATGTTGTCATTACGTCATATCCTTTACTGAGAAGAGATATAAGGTTATATGAGCAGCCATTTCATACGCTATTTCTTGATGAAGCACAAGCATTTAAAAATCATACGACGCAAACTGCAAGAGCGGTAAAAACAGTGCAGGCGGAGTACCGTTTTGGATTAACAGGAACACCTGTAGAAAATTCATTAGAAGAGCTATGGTCTATCTTCCACGTCGTCTTCCCAGAATTATTACCGGGAAGAAAAGAGTTCGGTGATTTAAGACGTGAAGATATTGCGAAGCGGGTAAAACCTTTCGTGTTAAGAAGGTTAAAGGGTGATGTATTACACGAACTCCCAGAAAAAATTGAGCACTTACAATCATCAGAACTTTTACCAGATCAAAAGAGGCTTTACGCAGCTTATTTAGCAAAGTTAAGAGAAGAAACGTTAAAACATTTGGATAAAGATACGTTACGTAAAAATAAAATTCGGGTTTTAGCTGGTTTAACGAGACTACGGCAAATTTGTTGTCATCCTGCTTTGTTTGTTGATGACTATAAAGGTAGTTCAGCTAAATTTGATCAGCTGCTAGAAATTTTGGAGGAATGCAGAAGTACAGGGAAGAGAATTCTTATCTTTTCCCAATTTACGAAGATGCTTTCGATAATCGGACGTGAATTAAATCGTCAAGCAGTTCCATACTTTTATTTAGACGGGAGTACACCAGCGCAAGAACGTGTAGAGCTATGCAATCGGTTTAACGAAGGAGAAGGGGATCTATTTCTTATTTCGTTAAAAGCTGGTGGMACAGGACTAAATTTAACAGGTGCAGATACAGTTATATTGTACGACTTGTGGTGGAATCCAGCTGTTGAACAACAAGCTGCGGATAGAGCGTATCGAATGGGACAAAAAAATACAGTGCAAGTGATTAAGTTAGTAGCACATGGAACAATTGAAGAAAAAATGCACGAGTTACAAGAGAGTAAGAAAAATTTAATCGCTGAAATTATCGAGCCGGGAGAAGAGAAGTTATCTTCTATTACGGAGGAAGAAATCCGCGATATTCTTATGATTTAATATGGAAAAAGCTATGCTTTCATAGAGATGAAAGCATAGCTTTTTTGTTGTAATAATTATATTTTGTTTTGTACAAAGTAAAGAGATAAAGTGAAACTTTAAATAGTGGGAGTTGTTCGTCTCCCACTATTTATTTTATTTCTTTGTACCTTTACTTTTGTATGGTTTTGCAGCTTTCTTTTTCGCACTTGATTGCCAACGGTTCCATCCTTTACTTCCTGTACCTTGTCCTACACCTTTTTTCGGTTTTGCTTTCGTTTTACTCATATGATCACTCCGTTATATAAAAAATCTGATTTGATAATAGCCAATGTTTTAGAAAAATACTATCGATAAATGACTATGCTTGCTTTAAATAAAAACAAACTGCTTGAATGCTATAGTATATCATGAAATTGCRAGTAAACTGAAAGGAATTATAAAGAAAATGAAAATAATAAGAAATACTGCGGATTCTATATTTCGAACAATCACACTAGTTGTTGTATATATGTTAGTTTCAATTAGTGAAATGTTTTTTGGATTGAAGAGACAAAGTCAGGGACGGTGTGAGCCTGATACGAAGCCTATTATGAAGAACCTCCTGGAGTCGCTAACCGAAATCCTTTATAGGAAAGTAGACTTAGTCGGGAACTTCGCCGTTACAAGAAGAACAGTATCGAGATTTTTTAATCTCCGTACTGTATAAGTGAGCAACCTCTGTTGCTAATTTGGGTGGTACCGCGGAACCAAAGTCTTTCGTCCCAGTTTTTTGGGAAAGAAGGGCTTTTTTTGTTGGCTTCTTTTCACAACATCCAAACATTTTAGGAGGAAACCACCATGTATCAATCATTAATGACAGTAAGAGAGACTCAAATCGCAATTAAGGAAGTTAAAACATTTTTCGAGGATCAATTAGCAAAACGTCTTGAACTATTCCGCGTATCTGCACCATTATTCGTAACGAAAAAATCAGGATTAAACGATCACTTAAACGGTGTAGAACGTCCAATTGAATTTGATATGTTACATTCAGGAGAAGAATTAGAAATTGTGCATTCACTAGCGAAGTGGAAAAGATTCGCATTACATGAATACGGATATGAAGCTGGTGAAGGTTTATATACAAACATGAACGCGATTCGTCGTGATGAAGAACTTGATGCAACACATTCCATTTATGTTGACCAATGGGATTGGGAAAAAATCGTTCAAAAAGAATGGCGTACTGTCGATTACTTACAAAAAACAGTACAAACAATTTATGGAATATTCAAAGAATTGGAAGATCACTTATTTGAAAAGTATCCGTTCCTTRGAAAGTATTTACCAGAAGAAATTGTTTTCATTACTTCTCAAGAACTGGAAGATAAATATCCAGAATTAACACCGAAAGATCGTGAACATGCAATTGCGAAAGAACATGGTGCAGTCTTTATTATCGGAATTGGTGATGCACTCCGTTCAGGTGAAAAGCATGATGGACGCGCGTCCGATTATGATGATTGGAAATTAAACGGTGACATTTTATTCTGGCACCCAGTACTACAAGCTTCGTTCGAATTATCATCAATGGGAATTCGTGTTGATAGTAAAGCACTTGATGAGCAATTAACGAAAACTGGTGAAGACTTCAAACGTGAGTATGATTTCCATAAAGGTATTTTAGAAGACGTACTACCATTAACAATTGGTGGTGGTATTGGACAATCAAGAATGTGTATGTACTTCTTACGTAAAGCACATGGCTCGAAAATAGAGTTACTCTCCCTTTTTTATTGTGTAAACTGGTGGTTTACAGTGAGTGTTACTAATAGTTTCTTTCTTTTTCATCTCCTTTTATGTAATAATTTGTTAAAGGAGGGGACGTTATGAACTTGGGAGAACAATTAAAAAAATTACGAGAATCAAAAGTATTTTCACAAGAGGATGTCGCTAAGAAATTTGGGATGACGAGGCAAGCGGTGTATAAAGTGAAACTTTAATCAGTGGAGCGATTTATCCCACTGATTATTAGTTGAACCAATCGGGCTTTTATAGGCAGTTAATCCCATCTGGCTTCCTTGATGTATGTAAAAGCTACGATGGGATTTAGTGCCTGTTAAAGCGGGATAAATGGGAAAATGATAAAAGTTACCCTGACATTGATAATTTAATTTTACTTAGCGAAATGTACAATGTTACGCTCGATGAGTTAATAAAAGGGAATCAAAGCTTTAAAGAGAAAATACATATTGATGAAGAAGATGAGGATTTTGAGAAAGAGAATGAGTTTGGCTTTTATATTGGATTTGGTTTGCTAATTATGAGTGCTTTCATTGATTACGAAGGAATTCAAGAGATTTTATTAGGGGGTGCGCTATTCATGATGGTCTTTTATTCCGACGTGAAGAAAGTTATTTTGAATGAATTTCGCTCGTTATTTAAAGGAAAAGATATATATGATAAGAAGTGAGAAGAGTCCGTTATATTTCCTAGGAAAAGGTATTGCGAATAATTTGATTATTTTATGACGATTTTTAGATATAGGTAATATGTTAAAAAGCTGTTTGTATAGAGTCTTGAAATCTATGTGTAAAATGATAATAAAGTTATTTAATTTTAAAAGCTCAAACGAGTATAGCCCCGTTCTAAAGTTAGGACGGGGCTGAAAATTTAAGTTTTATGGAGTAAGAATGTGCTTCAAATATTTTTAATTCAGTAATGAATATTTCAGTAAAGGCTTTTTATAAAACATCACTTACTTATTTGTTATCGAGTTCTTCCGCCAAACCGATTAAAATTCCTTCGGTTCCACGAATGTAGCAGAGTCGATACAAGTTCTCATACTGAACTACTTCTCCAACGAGCTGAGCACCATGCTTAGTAAGTCTGGATACCATTTCGTCAATGTCCTCGACGGTGAACATGACGCGCAGATAACCGAGGGCGTTTACAGGAGCTGTCCGGTGATCTGCTATAGTAGGTGGGGTGAGAAATCGCGAAAGTTCAATTCGGCTGTGACCATCTGGCGTAACCATCATAGCAATCTCTACGCACTGAGAACCGAGTCCAGTTACGCGACCAGCCCATTCACCTTCAACAGTAGCTCGCCCTTCGAGATTTAATCCAATCTCCTTGAAGAAAGAGATTGCGTTATCAAGTGATTCTACAACGATGCTGATATTGTCCATTCTTAGTAATTTGTTTTTTGTCATTGTCTTTATCTCCTTATATGTATAAATTTATTATCTAATTATCCTCATAATTATACTAGAATCTCTTCTAAACAAAAAACACCTTGTCACAGTGTAGGAAAATGTGACAAGGTGTTTTCGGGTATGTCATATAACAACTTGTTAACAAAAAACACTTCGTAAACTTTCTACTATTGAAATATACGCGAACTTTATTTCGTGAATACTATCATTTCAAGTAGTTTCAAGAATTTGATACTGTAGTTGCTATTTGATAAAAGAACTTCGACTTCCCCGCAAAATATTCCCACCCTATTTCTATTTATATAGGAAGGAAATAGATTCGTATAATTTGTTTTAAGTTTTACTGGTGGGAATTAACTCATCTGCACTAAAGGCTCAATTTTCGCCATAAATGATTGATGTAGTGCTTCAACACCATCTACTAAGTGAATACGGTCAATTACAACTGATACTTTAATTTCCGATGTACTTACCATTTTAATATGAATACCGCCTTCTTTTAAAGTAGTAAACATATTCGCAGCAACTCCTGGGTTAGATACCATACCAGATCCTACAATTGATACTTTTGCTAAATGATTTTCATGTTCTACAGATTCATAGTGAAGTGCTTCTTGATTTTGTTCCAATACTTCTAATGTTTCTCTTAAATCATTAGAATGGATCGAGAAGGAGAGGTGAACAGTTCCTTCATTTGTAATACTTTGAATAATAATATCTACATTAATATGTGCTGCTGCTAATGTAGAGAAAACTGTTGAAAGTGCACCTTGTTCTAATCCTTTAATTGTGACACGTGTAATATTATCCTCAAATGCAATACCTTTAACGATTGATTGTTGTTCCATGTTACATTCTCCCCTTACAATTGTTCCGTTTTCTTGTTCCATACTTGAGCGAACTTCTAAAATTACATTATGATTTTTAGCAAATTCAACAGCGCGTGGGTGTAATACGCCAGCACCGAGGTTGGCAAGCTCTAACATTTCGTCATAAGAAATTTCATCTAATTTATAAGCATCTTGTACAACTCGTGGATCAGTCGTATATACGCCGGTCACATCCGTATAAATATCACATTTTTTTGCTTTTAGTGCAGCAGCTAATGCGACAGCAGTTGTATCAGAACCACCGCGGCCAAGCGTTGTAATTTCATTTTCTTCACTTATTCCTTGGAAACCAGCTACTATAACAATCGTTCCTTCAGTAAGGTGAGACTGAATAAGAGTGGTGTTAATGTCAGTAATCCGTGCACTACTATGTACAGATTCTGTCGTAATACCAGCTTGCCATCCTGTTAATGAAATTGCGTTATAACCTTTTGTTTGTAGTGCTATTGTTAATAATGAAATAGTTACTTGTTCTCCTGTAGATAGGAGCATATCCATTTCACGTTTACTTGGATTTTCAGTAATAGCGTTAGCAAGTGCTACAAGTTTATCCGTACTTTTTCCCATTGCTGAAACGACAGAGACAATACTATGTCCTCGTTCATATTCTTCAATAATTAAATTTGCTACATGTTGAATGCGTTCGACGCTTCCGACAGAAGTACCGCCAAATTTTTGTACAATCGTTTCCATTACGAATTCCTTCTTTCGTCCATTTTTAAGAATAGGTTAGGACATATACAAATCCCAATATTCCTGTAGTTACCAGAGAGAAAAACAAAAAACACCATCTCAAATAAGTGAGGATGGTGCTGTTACAGGAAAAGGGAAACAGAAAACGGAGCTAATAAAAAAACCGCCAAAAAAGGAATATCATAAAAATGATATCTCTTTTTTGTAGATAGCTCTTCATACGTACACGTCTGTACATATGACAGTTCTGTTTCTATTCGAAAACAGCCCCAATTGATAAATGCAGAGAAATTTATCAATTTCGGCAACACTTCCTTTCCTCTAAAATCATAGACATCTCTGTGTCTCCTTTAGAATACTTATAAGCGTTGCAACCTCTATCTCACGTTTTAGGCGAGAGTGTATGATTTATGAAGTTGTTGGTAACATTTGTTTTATAATAATTTAAATTTTTCAGAGAATCAAGTGTTTTTTGTATTTTTTTGAAATTCTATCTTTTTATTAAATTAGTTTGTGAAAAATGTAGCAAAATCGATTCATTGCATGTACATTGAAAATATAGCGCATGGGAGGTGGAAGGATGGGGAAGAAAAAGCCTATTTATGTAGCCACAGAAATGAACACAACAATGGAGAAACTATGGGCATATACACAAGAGCCTGATATACATACAGAGTGGGATGCTCGTTTTACTGAGATTTCGTATTTAGAAAAAAAAGAGGGAGAACCACAGAAGTTTTTATATAAAACAAAGATCGGATTTGGACTYGAAATAGCCGGAGAAGGGGAATCGATAGGTGAAATAAGAAAAGAAACTGGAGAACGCATTTCCTCTTTAAAATTTTGGACAGACAATCAATTATCACTTATACAAATAGGGCGTGGTTATTGGAAGTATACACCGAATGAAGAACATATTCATTTTGAAACGCAATATGATTATGATACGAGATTTGGTCGTATAGGAAATGTGATAGATTTATATGTTTTTCGTCCACTATTAGGTTGGGCGACAGCATGGAGTTTTGATGCTTTAAAATTATGGTTAGAAAAGGGACTTCATCCAAAGTTGCTAATTAGAAGAACGATGACGTATTGGCTAGTTTGCTTTTTATTTGCTTTCGTATGGTTATATCAAGGGATTGTACCGAAATTGATGTTTACTCATTCAGAAGAAGTAAAGATGCTTTCTGCACTAATCGGATCAAATGAAAGTAGTATTTTTATACTTAAAATAGTTGGATTTTTAGAAATAATATGGGGTGTTATGTGGCTATTGCCATTTCAAAAACGAACGTTGTTTATATTACATATTGTTATGTTAATAGGCTTAACTATAGTGGCAGGAGATACAAATATCACAAGTTTTACAGGGCCGTTTAATCCGATTACATTAAATTTTCTTCTAATAGGGTTATCGATTGTCGGTTATATAAATAGCACTAATTTGCCAAGCGCAAAAAATTGCAAGAGGACGAGAAAGGGATAAGTATATGGTTAATATTTATGAAAGATTATTAGGGGATTCTTATAAAAGGCTTCATCCAAAATTGCAGGAACGATATGCGATAACAAAGGAAAATAGCTTTATTGGGGAAGGGGAAATGGATGAAATTTATGGAGGATCTTTTTTCGTTAAATTAATATTAAAAATTACATCGAAGTTTCGAATGTTTTTCTCTGAGCGAGGGCAAAAAGTTCCGTTTGTGATACATAATACCGCTGAGCGAGATGAACATGGAAATGAGTTTGTACGGTGGAATCGTACTTTTTATTTTCATAATAAGAAAAGATATTTTAACGCTGTTATGCAGTTGGATGAAGAGAATAATGAAATTGTAGATTATTTTGGTGAGCCRCATTTACTCGTTTCTACATTGAATTTTTATATTGATGAAAAAGGCGGGATGCATATTTCTTCAAAGAAACAATGGTTTTTTATGTTTGGAAGAAAAATACCGTTACCTAGATTTTTATACGGAGAGGCAAAAATTGTAGAAAGTTATGATGAAACACTACAATGTTTTCGAATTCATGTACAAGTACGAAATCCGTTAATTGGTTCATTATTTTCATATAAGGGAACATTTGTGGAAAGGGAATAAACGATATGAAAAATATACTATTTGGGCTTGCTTGCTATATTATTTTTCTAATATGTGAGTGGTCAAATGTAAACCCAGTTAAAGCAATTATTTTATTATCTATTTTGTTATTTATACCGATGTCTTTTTGTATTATTGACAAGAAAAAAAGAAATGGATCGTATGTATTATTTTATAAATTTGTATCGTTTTTATATCCAATCGCAGCAATCAGTGCAATGCTAGCWTTCGTAACAAATCACTATTTCTTTGCGCTACTTTGGTTTGYATATACAGGAATCGTTGCRTTATTTGGTGTAAGTAGATTGYTAGAAAGARGATGGAAACCGATAGAAGAGACGGCTATCGATAGTGCGTTTATTTATTTGTTTTTAGGTGGTTTTTGGTTTTTTGCTTCAGTAGCAAAGGTTTCAATTATGCACTTTAGTTCTGACATTGTTTTACTTACAGCGGCACACTTTCATTATTCGGCGTTTTTATTACCATTATCAGCGGGTTTAATAGGGAGGAAAAGAGAAAAGAGAAGTAAAGTGTATGATGCTATTATGTTTATCATAGTCATTTTACCTATGACAGTTGCGATAGGAATTACATACTCAAGGATATTTGAATTTTTTGCAGTGTTCATATATTTATGTGCTATTTATGGTTATGGGATTTATGTTTGGCGCACGAAATTTAATGCTATTCATGCAAAGGTTCTCCTGATCATATCGTCTAGCACACTCATGGTAACCATTATGTTTTCACTTATATATTCATATGGGAATTTGAAACATGTAATGACGATTACAATTGCTCAAATGGTTTGGATCCACGGTGTTGTCAATGGAATTGGAGTAGCGTTACCAGCATTTGTTGGCTGGATGATTGAAAAGAGTACTCCGAATTATAAATATTACGGGAAAACAATGAGCAGGTTAAGAGGAAATGCGACAGTTGGTGAAGCATTTTTACATAACAGAAATTTAATAGATAACAAGGAATACAAAGGTTTAGTTGATAAAATGAATGATTTTCATAGTGAGGCATTTGACATGGCGAAGATTCCTTTAAGTATTATTCGTTTTTATGAAAATACAAAAGAGTATGAGTTACAATCGCATATTAAATGGACTCGTTGGTTCCGCCCGGTTGCATTTTGTTATGAGAAAATGAGTAAGCGTGTAGGACAAATACATTTAGGAATGGGCGGCAAGTGGGAAACGATGYATGGCTCTATCATTGGGATAATAGGTGAGAAGGATGGAAGAGAGAATGTAAGGGCTTGGCTAAGAAAAAATGAAGCAGGGGAGACAATTTTTATAGCTCTTTATTCAAAGCATACATACAAGAAAGATACATATATGAATATCGCATTACCTTTACCATATTCGAATATGACTGGTATTTTGAAGTTATGCAATGATGATAATGCTTTAATCATTACAAGTAAGTTAAGAGAGAATGGCAGGGGAGATGAGGGGATTTATTTATATACTCGTTTCTTTACAATACGTTTACCATTAGCAGAGACATTTATCATTAAAGAGAGCACGGACCAAATGTTAACAGCTCACCATAGAATGTGGATATTCGGAGTCAAGTTTTTAGAAATTGATTATGAGATTAAGAAAATAGAGGAGAAGTAAGAGAAGCTTGGAGAGATTCCAAGCTTTTTTAYGTATGGGTAATTGTCATAGCAACTTGTTTATCYAAGTCACGATCCCAAACACGTTGAATTTCAAACGTACCTTTTTCAAAAAATAATGGGAATCTCTCTTTAAACCAATTTTGCATGGGAAGATTTAGTGCTGTATCGATTGGTACCCATAATAATTCGCCTTCAGGAGGATTCAAAAGGAGTTCACCTTCAAATGAATCTGTCCAATAATTAAATACCATATATCGAACATTTTCTTTCGGATTTACGTATTCATCTAATCCCTTAAAAGTTAAATTTGAAACAAGTAATCCAGTTTCTTCTTTTACTTCTCGTTTAGCAGCTTGAACGATACTTTCTGGGAAATCTACTTTTCCGCCCGGAGCGATGTAACCAGGGAAGCCTAGATGATCCGGCCGTTGTATTAGTAATACTTCATTATTACGCTGAATCATACACATTGTATAAATACGGTGTTCGATACTTTTCCAATGCTTGCTCATACGAATCTCTCCTCTTATAGTTATTTGTTCCAAAAAATACAATAATAAGACAAAATTATACAAAATGCAATTGACTATTACTAATTTTCAGAACTATAATTATTCTGTTATATAAAAGCTTGTACTTGAGAGGGGAATATATTCTATGAAAAATAGAATAATCGCAGCAGGAGTAATTGCAGCTAGTATATTATCTTATTCATCTAGTAGTTTCGCACAAATAAAAACGTTTCCAGATGTCCAAGCAGGGCACTGGGCAGAAGATTCTATTAACTACTTAGCAGAAAAAGGCGCAGTTACAGGTAACGAGAAAGGAATGTTCGAGCCTGGAAAAGAGATCACTCGTGCAGAAGCAGCTACAATGATGGCTAAAATCTTAAACTTACCATTCGATAARAATGCTAAACCATCTTTCGGTGACTCTCAAAACGGATGGTATACCCCATACATCGCAGCTGTAGAAAAAGCTGGTGTTGTTAAAGGGAAAGGCCCAGGCGTATTTGATCCAACTGGGAAAATTGACCGAGTTTCAATGGCCTCTCTTATTGTAGAAGCTTACAAATTAGATTCTAAAGTAAATGGTACTCCAGCAACTAAATTCAGTGATTTAGAAAAAAGCTGGGGTAAAGCAAAAGCTAACATCCTAGTTGAATTAGGGATTTCTGTTGGTACTGGTGATAAATGGGAGCCTGAAAAAATTCTAACTAAAGCAGAGGCAGCTCAATTTATTAAAAAGGCAGATTCTCTTAAAATAGGTAACCCTTTAGTAGAAAAGGTAGTTATTATTGATCCTGGTCATGGAGGATTTGATCCAGGGAATCCAGGACAAGGTGTAGAGGAAAGTAAAATTGTATTTGATACATCTTTAAGATTACAGAAGTTGTTAGAGAAAAATACACCTTTAAGAGCTTTGTTAACACGTGAAGAGAACGGAAATCCAGGAAGTAACAAAAATGAATCTCTTGCGAATCGAGTGAAATTTGGTCAAGAGAACAATGGAGATATATTTGTAAGCATTCATGCAAATTCTTCTGAAAATCATGATGGTTATGGAACAGAAACGTATTACTATAAAAAATCCAAGCGTGGAGAAGAGACACAGATTGAAAAGGATAGCGAAGTATTAGCGAAGAAAATTCAAAAACGAGTAGTAGAAGCACTACATACAAGAGATAGAGATATAAAAGATGATCATTCATTTTATGTAGTAAATAAAAATACAGTACCAGCAGTTTTAACAGAGCTTGCCTTTATTGATAATAATATAGATAATGGCAAATTAGCTACTGAATCAGGAAGACAAATTGCTGCAGAGGCAGTTTATGCTGGGATTTTAGATTATTATGAGTGGAAAGGTTTCGATGTTTCAAAATATCGTTTAGCTAAATAAAAAATATTAATTGTTAAGTCCATCATCTATATAGAGATGATGGACTTTTTATATGAGTTTATATAATTTTGTATCAAAATAAAAAGATATATCGTATTATGCTGATTATAAATAAAATAATGGTAGATTAGTTTATTTGTATCACGTATACTTTTACTGTTGACTAATTAAGAGTTTGTTAGTTTGATAGGGAAAATTTTATTGAAAAGGGAGGCAAGTTAACACGGGACAAGCATATACATAACGTGTTAAAAAAAATATGAAAAAAGTTATTTCTAATGTGTTAGCAGTGACAGTCGCACTTCAAGTAGTGATGGCTCCGGCAACTTCATTTGCAGCTGAAAAGGAATTTCCAGACGTTCCGAAAGATCATTGGTCGTATAAAGCAATTACTAATTTAACATCAAAAGAAATTATTGCAGGATATGATAATGGTAAGTTTGGATTCGGGGATGTTGTAAATCGTGAGCAAGTAGCCGCATTAATATATCGTGCATTAAAACCAGAAGCGAAAAGCGAATATAAAAATCCATACTCTGATATTAGCGAAGGAACGACAATGTTCCAAAATGAAATTTTAACTTTAACAGATATGGGGATTTTCGTAGGTGATGGTAAAGGAACATTTAGACCGAAAGAATCTTTAACTCGTGCTGAAATGGCTGTAATTTTACAGAAAGCTTTTAAACTAAAAGTAAAAGCTAATCATACATTTAATGATGTTTCGAAAGATCATTGGGCAAATGATGCGATTAGTGCATTAGAGTCTAACGGCATTGCTGCAGGTAATGGAGCAGGTGCATTTAATCCAACTAGTGTTTTAACACGTGAAGAATATGCACAATTTTTATTTAATGCTATGGCATCATATATCAATCTAGATGTAACGTTACCATCTAATGTAACAGCGCAAGAGATTGAAAATTTTATTGGGGAATTTCATTCTGACAGTCCCCTTATTGGAAATGGACAAGATTTTATTAAAGCACAAAATGAGTATGGTGTGAACGCTTTATATTTAGCAGCACATGCGATCTTAGAATCTGGGTACGGAAAATCAGAAATTGCATATCGTAAACATAATTTATTTGGGCTAAAGGCATTTGATTGGGATCCATTCGCAAATGCAAAATATTTAACGTCTTACGGGCAAAGTATTTCGTACAATGCTGATTATGTAAGAAAGAACTACTTAGAGAAAGGTGCTCCTCATTTCAATGGTTACACATTACCTGATATGAATGAAAAATATGCAACAGATAAAGCATGGGCTGGAAAAATTGCTAATATTATGGAACGTATTAAGCCTTTCAATAACAAAGATTATCAAAATGTAAAACGATTACCGAAAAACCCTAATACATTAAATGTAGATGCATTAGGCGAAACAATTCCATATAAAGATTATGCAAAAGATGCAAAAACTACTGTTCAGTCGGTAGGATCTTACTATCAAGTTCCATTCCCGTTTAACAACCCAATTAAGAGTGTACCAAACGTTACACAAAATGAAGTTGGAAAATTAGAAAATGGTACAAAAGTAAACGTATATCGTGAAGATCCAAATGGCTGGGTAGAATTCTCACTTGAAAATGCTCCAGAAAAATATTGGACATTGAAGAAGAACTTAAAATTATAAAGTGGAAAGGTGTTTTCATATATGAAAACACCTTTTTTATTTATATTCAACACGTAATATTTGTAGATTTATTATGATTTTCTTTTTTATATTTCTACCAATAATTTAACAGTTTCATATATAATTAAAGTTATTAAAGATTGAATTTTCTGTGTTTATATTCGGGTATTAACTTAATTTGAAAAGAGGAGAGAGATATGCAAGGAGAAATACCAACAGAGAAAAATTTAGGTTATGTCGGTAAATTGTTATTGCCAGTTAAAGTGTCACCGCACTTTAAGTTTTTATGGATTGGGCAATTACTTTCGACTTTAGGTAGTTCGATAACGATGGTTATTCTGCCAGTCGTTGTGTATTCATTAACTGGTTCAACAGTTGTAATGGGAATGACTATGGCAATATACATGCTTCCTAATATTCTTGCGTTACCGTTTGCTGGATTAGTCGTGGATCGAATTGACCGGGTGAAATTGATGTTATTTACAGATATAATTCGCTGTATATTAATGCTCTTATTTGCAACACTTATATTTATGGACATTTTAACAATTCCACTTTTATATATACTTGTTGCATTATATGGACTTATGGAAGGGATATTTCAGCCGGCATATTCAGCTGTAAGAGCGAAAGTATTTGTACCGGAAATTCGAAATGCAGCTAATGCATTAACGCAAATGAGTAATCAAGGAATACGATTAATTGGCCCAGCACTTGGTGGGTTAATAGTATCAGTTACATCTGCAGGGATAGGCTTCGGACTAGATGCAGCAACGTATTTGTTATCATTTTTATGTTTATTATTTTTAAAAGAAATTAAGTTTAAAAAAGTAAAACCCATTGAAAAGAGTAAGATCGATTACAAACAAGAGTTTATGGAAGGTATTTTAGTTTTAAAGAGTCATCCGTGGTTGTGGATTACCATTCTAGTCTTTTCTTTCGTTAATATTTGTTATGCAGGCGTTATCGTTGTATTAATTCCATGGTTGTTTAATGTTCATCATCATTTTGAAGCTTACGTGTATGGCTTAGGTATGGCTGCTTCTGGTGCTGGAGCTGTAATTGCAGCACTAATTTTTGGTGGGAGGCAGCGGTGGCATAAGAGAGGATTACTTGCGTATGGTGGTGTTTTAATTAGTGGAATGGCGTTATTAATTATGCCTTTCGTTTCTTGGGCACCCACCTTAATTGGATTAATGGCAATTGAAGGATTCGGTATTATGATATTTGGGCTTATTTGGGAAACAAGTTTACAAGAGCTTGTACCAGAAGAAGCTTTTGGAAGAGTGGCAAGTCTTGATATGTTAGGCTCATTTGCTTTATTACCATTAGGGTATGTGGTGGTAGGCTGGTTAGCTACTGTAATAGGTGGAAAGATAACAATTATAATGCTAGCTATTTTAGTACCCATAACAATTGGAATGGCATTGTCTGTACCAAGTATTCGGCGGTTCGATTGATTATGTAGGCAAAAAGGGGGGATGGTATATGACTATAGAAAATCTACATGATTTAGTAGTACATGAGTKGGGATGTAAATACGTTTTGGGAGAAAAGGTATTTGAAGCAAGGAATTTCACGGTGTATATTGCTACTCCTATAGAAAATAAAATGACATATAATCGATTCATCTTAATTAAGCATTTGTCTAATGAAGAGCCTTCCGTACATGTTTGGGACAAAAAAATCTGTGTAGACGCTACAAAAATACATATTGCAAAAGAAGTGACAGAAGCAATTCAATCGGGTTTTGTAAATAAAGAGTAAGCCCTAATCAAATTAGGACTTACTCTTCATTAAACACAAATGTTTGCTTCATTTTTTTACTCTCATGTACTGGATGACCGTTGTAAGAGAAATTCTTTTCTTCCCAAGTAATGACAACTTTAAAATTATGGCTATTAAAGTCTAATGGGAATACCATGTAGTCAAAGCTTGTATGACTTTTTGAAACGTTGTTATTAGATGAAGTAGGATTAAAGGTAGCTTTAGATGTAGGTGTGTTATCAAGTATTTCCACCGATACATTTGCAACATCATTACCAATATTTTTTAAGAGTAAACTATACGTATCATATACACCTTGTTTTGGCTGCACGGCTTGCTTGTTTGAGTTATGAGATTTGTCAATTTCGATATACCACTGTTTAGACTTTGACGCAATTGGTAGTGATTGAAATGTGTATGCACTAGCTTGTATTGGTAGTGCTAAGCAGATTAGTGCAAAGAGAGAAAATATTTTTCGTTTCATCTTTAGAGAGCTCCCATTCTTTAAWGGATTTATTTGTTATTATCTTCTCTTWGTGAAAAAATATACCATATAATGTAAGKGGRTATTGTAAATAAGAGAGGCTGTTTTTTTATCTTATAAAAAGAATATGCTAAAAATTCTGTATAAAACGTTTATTTAATATAGTTAAACATGCTAGAATAAATTGAAAGCGATTTCTTATATAGAAATAAGAAAATGCTTTCTGAAGGGGGAGGGGATAGAAGTGATTACATTTTTAGTGTCAATCGTCGTATTGATAATCGGTTATTTTACATATGGAAAGTTAATTGAAAAGATATTTGGAGTAAATTATTCGAGAAAGACACCAGCTTATGTG
>NZ_JBFTMA010000044.1:0-13058 GCF_056396725.1 Bacillus sp. 05T31 | reverse complement strand
CTTCTATATAATGCTGTGCACTCTGCGCTGCAATACTACCATCGCCTGTTGCCGTTACAATTTGACGAAGCATTTTTTCACGAACATCACCAGCTGCGAAAATACCAGGAACTTTCGTTTCCATACGCTCGTTCGTTTCAACATAACCATTTTCATTTGTAATACCTAGCTCAACAAACGGTTTTGATAATGGTAACATACCGATGTATATGAAAACGCCGTCAGTTTTAACTTCTTGTTCTTCTCCGCTGTTTACATCTACAAGTGTTACGCTTCCTACTTTACCATTTGCATCGTTAATTTCTTTTATAGTGTGATTCCAAATGAAATCTACTTTCTCATTTTGGAAAGCACGATCTTGTAAAATTTTCTGTGCACGAAGAGTGTCACGACGGTGAACGATCGTTACTTTTGATGCGAAGCGTGTTAAGAACACACCCTCTTCAACAGCAGAATCTCCACCGCCAATAACAACAAGTTCTTTCCCTTTAAAGAATGCACCATCACATACTGCACAATATGATACACCGCGGCCGCCAAGTTCTGTTTCACCTGGCACACCAATTTTTTTATACTCTGCACCGCTTGCAACGATAATTGCACGTGCTTTATATTCTTTTTTACCAGCAATAATTGTTTTGTACTCTTTACCATCGATGATTGCTTTTACATCACCGTATGCATATTCAGCACCAAATTTCTTCGCATGCTCAAACATTTTATTTGATAAGTCTGGTCCTAAAATAGACTCATAACCTGGATAGTTCTCTACATCTTCTGTATTTGCCATTTGTCCACCTGGAATACCACGCTCAAGCATCAGTGTGCTTAAATTCGCACGAGATGTATATACCGCAGCTGTCATACCAGCTGGTCCTGCACCAATAATAATGACATCATAAATTTTTTCTTCTGACACACTATTCACTCCCATTCATTCATACACATTAAGTTACCCTCATTATACTGTTAGCATCATTTTTTTCCCAATGATTTGCCTACCCTACGTGTGCGTGCGCTTAACAGCCTGCACATACTTTCGTATAGTCGCTACAGATACATTATATACATCACCAAGCTCTGCCTGTGTCATCTTATTTCTTTGTTCGCCGCGTACAATGTATTCAATTGCCGCTGACCAACCGTACACATTTGTAAAAGTCGCTCCAGATGTATATAAACGTATGAACGTGCAAAACCAAAAATTCAAACACTCTTCGATTAATTCATCGTCTTTTTTCGTATAATTGTATAATGCATCCGCGATTCGTACGCACTGTTCAAATTGCTGTAAATCAGCTGGGATGCTTTTATGACTATTAAGTAAAAAGAAATATTTTGCAAGTTGCGATACGATTGGAACACCATTTTTCGCTTGCGTTACATCAAAGAAGAATCCAACCTTCTCTGGTGTTGACAATTCATTCATTAAATATAAAGCTAGCATTTTCTCTTCTAGCGTCGTACTTTGCTGAAATGATTTTCGTAACTCTTCAAATAAAAGATTTTGTCCTTCATCTGCTAAATTCAGTGCATTCCACGGTTCTTTTCCTTTTTTATCAGGATGCAATTCTACAACATGTTGCCACATTTTTYCAGCTACTTGCTGTTCCTTCACCATATACGCAGAGTATGCAAACCAGTAATAAAAACTGACGTCTCCTTCRTACCCTTGACGCTTTAATACTTTGAACCATTTATATGCAGGTTCAAAATGACCAATTGTTGCAAGYGTTGTTCCAAGTTTCAAACGATGCTCAAATGAAATTGGATATACCGAAACTAACTGCCCCGCTAATGACTCTACTTGCTTATGCTCTCCAATTGAATATAGAAAAATAAGCGTATTACAAAGCGCATGCATATTACCAGGATTTTTCTCTAAAATCATTTCTGTTAACTTAAGCGCTTGATCTACATTACCTGATTGAAAATGTGCAATCGCTAAATTATTATGTCCTGACCAAAATTCTGGATATTCTTTCGTAACAACTTCTAGTGTAGCAATCGCCTCTTCTAATTGTCCGTTACGAATGTAGCGGTTCGCTTCTTCTTGCATAACAATTAGCTCATCTTCATCCTCAATCTCTTCCGCACCCATTGCATCTTCTTCCATAATCTCAAGCAATTCTAATGTATCTTCTACAAATTCCTTCTCTTCCGCAACTTCTAAATATCGCTCTGCATACTTCTTCGCCTGTTGAAACAAGCCCATATATGCATAATTATTTGAAATAAAATAATAGCATTGCTCGAGTTCAGGATTGGATCTAACAAGCTTTAGAAATATCTGATTCGACTCTTGATATTCACCAGATTCAGATAATGCTATTGCTAGTTGGCATAAAATAAACGGCTCCTTCTCGCTTTGCGCTGCTCTTCGAAAATATTTAATTGCATCTTGCAATTTTTGCCCTTTATAAGCCCTCATCCCTTTTTTATAAAAGAAGTCCGCTAACTGATTAAAAGAGATAACTTGTCCGTTCTCCTTATATATTCTTTGATTTTTCCCCATATATCCTCCAGTTTTTTGTTTTCTTCGTTCACACATTCTTCTATCTATAAGTATAAACGATTCCGTAAAAAACAAAACAGTATATTATAATCAATTATTTCCTTTTTATTCATAAAAAGAGAAGGGAAATGTTACATTTTTAACATCAACCTTCTCTAGTGGCCATTTCCTCTTTCGTATAAATAATACGCATCGGATTTCCGCCTACGAAAGCGCCGCCTGGTACATCTTTATGGACAAGTGTGCCTGCAGAAACGATAGCTCCATCTCCAATTTTCACACCTGGCAAAATTGTCGTATTCGCTCCAATCATAACTTCATTCCCTATGACGATTTCTCCAAGTCGATACTCACGAATTAAATATTCATGCGCTAAAAGCGTTGTATTATAGCCGATAATTGAATTGTCTCCCACAGTAATCTTTTCTGGAAACATAATATCTGGCATTACCATAAGTGCAAACGACGTTTTCTTTCCTACTTCCATCCGTAAAAACGTGCGATATAACCAATTCTTTACGGATAAAAATGGCGTGTAACGTGCGATTTGGATGATAATAAAGTTTTTCATTACCTTCCAAAAAGAAACTGTTTTATACACATTCCACAATGAATTTTCTCCTGAAACAGGATAGCGCGTTGTCCGTCGCACTGAACTCTCTCCTCTACTTATATAAAGTGACACTTTAACCGGCAGGAATCTTACTACCCGTTAATGCGGGACAAAATCGGTAGTAAATCACTCATTTTATCTAGCACATAATCTGGTTTATACGCTTCTAAATACGCTCTACCTTTCAATGTCCATGAMACCGCTACTGTTTTCGTACCTGCATTTTGTCCACCGACGATATCATGATGATTATCACCAACCATCAATGTTTCTTCTGGCTTTGCATCTAATAATTYSARTGCTTTTTGRAGTGGTTCTGGATGTGGTTTCACATGTTCCACATCATCAATCGTCACGACAACATCAAAAAACTGATCAAGTTTCGAAAGCTTTAATCCCATTTCAACCGTCTGTCTCGCTTTCGTTGTAACGATGCCGATCTTATAACCTTGCTTCTTCAATTCTTGAACCGTTTCATATACAGTTTCATACTCTTCCACTAATTCATCATGATGCTCATGATTAAATTGACGATAACATGTAATCATCTCTTCAACCTTACTTGCATCAATCTTACTAAAAGTATCATGCAAAGATGGACCGATAAATGGCAATACATCTTCACGCTTATACTGATTAGAATAATAGTGATTTAACGTATGTAAAAAAGAAGAGATAATAAGTTCATTTGTATTAATTAACGTTCCATCTAAATCAAATAACACTGTATTTATTTTCATCGTCCTTAATCCTTTCATTACCTGAATATGAAAGAAGCAGCATCTTATATAAGATGCTACTTTTCTCTAATTTTCTAAATATCTTTTATCAGCTTGCCCCATTTTTCGTCTCACAATAATGAAAATGATAGAAATAACAACAATTCCAATAGACATTACTTGTGCAATACGAAGTGGTCCTAACATTAAACTATCTGTACGCAAACCTTCTACGAAGAAGCGTCCCACTGAATACCAAATTAAATATGTGAAGAATAATTCACCACGACGTAAATTCACTTTTCGTAACGCGAGTAGTAAAATAACACCTGCAAAGTTCCATAATGATTCATATAAAAACGTTGGGTGATAATACACACCATCAATGTACATTTGATTAATAATGAAATCTGGTAAATGAAGACCTTCTAAAAACTGTCTCGTTACTTCATCACCATGCGCCTCTTGGTTCATAAAGTTTCCCCATCGGCCAATTGCTTGTCCTAGTAAAATACTCGGCGCAGCAATATCCGCTAACTTCCAGAATGAAAGCCCGCGTCGTTTCGCAAAAAGGATTCCTGTAATAACAGCCCCGATTAAACCACCATGAATCGCCAAACCACCTTGACGAATATTAATAATTTGACTCGGATTTTGCGAATAATATTCCCATTCAAAAATGACATAATACATTCTCGCAAAAAGAATGGCAATTGGTACTGCGATTAATACAAGGTCGATAAATGTATCTTTGTGAATACCAAGCCTTTCTCCCTCGCGAGTTGCTAGCCAAAGACCTAATAGCACACCTGTACCGATAATAACCCCATACCAATAAACAGGGAACGGCCCAAGTTGGACTGCTATACGGTCAAGCTGTGGTACAGAACCTAACAGCATATATATGACCTCCCTCTCCAGAGTCTACTCTTGATTTCCTAACTCAATCGCACTCATTAATCGTTCAGAGAACTGTTGTGCCGCATTGACTCCCATACGTTTTAATCTGAAGTTCATCGCTGCTACTTCAATAATAACAGCCAAGTTTCGACCAGGACGAACTGGAAGTGTAATCTTCGTAAGTTCTGTATCAATAATCTTCATCTTCTCTTCATCAAGACCTAAGCGATCATAATTTTTCTTTTGATCCCAAATTTCAAGATTAATAACAAGTGTAATACGTTTATAATTTCGTACTGCCCCTGCACCGAATAACGTCATTACGTTAATGATACCTAGACCACGAATTTCTAATAAGTGCTCAATTAAATCAGGTGAGCTCCCTACTAATGTATCTTCATCTTCTTGACGAATTTCTACGCTATCATCCGCAACAAGGCGGTGACCACGCTTTACAAGTTCAAGCGCTGTCTCACTTTTCCCGACACCACTTTGACCTGTAATTAAAACACCAACACCATAAATATCTACTAGCACACCATGAACAGCTGTTGTTGGCGCTAACTTACCTTCTAAATAGTTTGTTAAACGACTTGATAATCTCGTCGTCGTTTGAGTAGAACGTAATAAAGGCACGCCTGATTCACGTGATGCTTGTAATAACTCATCTGGTACATCTTGATTACGAGTTACAATAATACAAGGCGTCTCCTCAGTACAAAGCGCTTTCATTCTCTCTTGCTTTTGCTCTGTCGTTAACGTATCAAAGAACGTAAGCTCCGTTTTCCCAAGAAGCTGCACGCGATCAGCTGGATAATATGTAAAAAATCCTGCCATTTCAATTCCAGGTCGCGATAAATCACTCGTATCAATCGGACGATGAATCCCTTCTTCACCACTTACTAACTCCAATTGAAATTGTTCAATTAAATCTTTTGTCCTTACTTTCGGCATATGTATAAACCTCCACTCCGCTGCGGGTTCAGTCTCATTTGATGTAAAATTCCATTCTATCGGATATTGTACCATTTTTTTCTGGAAACAAGAAACTCGGTTTCTAATAAATAGAAAAAAACATTTCATATGAATCATGAAATGTTTTTCTTTTTGTCATTTTCTCTTTTTTTCATGTAATGGTTCAACAATTACTTTTTCAATTATCATATTAAAAATAGAAATACAAATTGCCGCAACAATCGCTACACCAAATCCAGATATATTAAAGGCGTCCCCTAATAACGAATCCGTCATCTTTAACGTAATCGCATTAATAACAATTAAGAAGAAACCGAAAGTTACAAGAGTAATCGGTAGCGTAATTAAAATTAAAAGCGGCTTTACAAATACGTTTAAAATCGCCAATATAATACTCGCAATAATTGCAGTTTGTATATTTGCTATGTAAAATGCGTCTGGTGCAACCCCTTTTAAAAGTCCGGATACAGCGATTAACACAACGCTATTTACAAGAAGTGATACAATCCATCTCATTTCCTTACACATCCTTTTAACATATATATTTCATCATACGCTAATAGACAATAAACGCAAGTATGATACGAACACTTATATCAACTTATTCTACCCTTCATGCTTGTATACCTATTAACATTTCCTTGTAAAATAAGGTCCACACCATCTATGTTCATGAGTTTTCACAAAGGTCCAAGTGAAATTTTCATCTACAATATAGATATCGCCTTTATACGCATCGTCTGTCTCACGTAATATATCATCCATACGTAATAAACTCGCATCCTTTATTAGCAGTACTTCATCACAATGTTGAAAGAAGATGTAACACTCCYTTTTCATTTCATTATGAAACATATTCTCCGCTTCTTTACCTTCTAAACACTTTTTCTTTTCATAACTGAATATGTGCCACAAGTAACCACCGCTATATTTATCCCCATATAAATGAATCTCTTCTTTCTCTTCATAACTCAAATGATTCGCAAAGTTATCCTCCCAGCGTTTTCTAAAGCATACGCCCCACTTTTGAAATTCCCTTACCTTCATATTTTTCTTTCTCAATATCTCTAAAAACTCCATTTTCTCCCCCTATGAAATAAAAACCGAGTGYAATTCCCACTCGGYTTTYATTAACAACTTATTGTGATAACTCTACTTCTTTTATTTTCTCTTTCATTCTTGCTTTATCACGATCTAAAATCTCTTTTAAATACTTACCTGTATAAGAGCGCYCTTCTTTCACTACTTGCTCTGGCGTTCCGGAAGCAACGATTTGTCCGCCTTTGTCTCCGCCTTCTGGTCCAAGGTCAATAATATAATCAGCTGTTTTAATAACATCTAAATTATGCTCAATTACAAGTACCGTCTCACCACTCTCAACAAGACGTTGCAACACTTCTAGAAGGCGTGCAATATCATGTGCATGTAAGCCAGTCGTTGGCTCATCTAAAATGTATAACGTACGCCCTGTAGAACGACGATGTAATTCAGAAGCTAATTTCACACGCTGCGCCTCACCACCTGATAACGTCGTAGCTGGTTGTCCTAATTTCATATAACCAAGCCCTACATCTACAAGCGTTTGAAGTTTACGCTTAATTTTCGGGATATTAGCAAAGAACTCTACCCCATCTTCAATTGTCATCCCTAACACTTCAGAAATATTCTTATCTTTATATTTCACTTCTAACGTTTCACGGTTGTAACGTTTACCGTGACAAACTTCACACGGAACATACACGTCTGGTAAGAAATGCATTTCGATTTTAATAATTCCATCACCACGGCACGCTTCACAACGGCCGCCTTTTACGTTAAAGCTGAAACGTCCTTTTTGATACCCACGTACTTTCGCTTCATTCGTGTGCGCAAATACATCACGAATATCATCAAATACGCCAGTGTATGTCGCCGGATTTGAACGTGGTGTACGCCCGATTGGTGATTGATCAATATCAATCACTTTATCTAACTGCTCAAGACCTTTAATTTCTTTATGAGCCCCTGGCTTCGCTTTCGCTTTATATAGCTTTTGAGCTAATGATTTGTATAGTACTTCATTAATTATCGTACTTTTTCCAGAGCCAGATACGCCTGTTACTGCTACAAATGTTCCTAGAGGGAATGACATTTTCGCATTCTTTAAGTTATTTTCTTTCGCACCGACAATCTCCACTTTACGTCCGTCACCTTTACGTCTTTCAAGTGGTACCGGAATAAACTCTTTACCGCTTAAATATTTCCCAGTTAATGAATTCTCGTCTTGCATAACTTCAGCTGGTGTACCTGCTGATACAACTTGACCACCATGAATACCTGCACCAGGTCCGATATCAAGTAAATAATCAGCAGCCATCATCGTATCTTCATCATGCTCAACAACAATTAACGTATTTCCTAAATCACGCATTTCCTGCAATGTACGAATAAGACGATCATTATCACGCTGATGCAAACCAATAGAAGGCTCATCAAGAATGTAAAGTACGCCAGTAAGGCGAGAACCAATTTGTGTCGCTAAACGAATACGCTGCGCCTCACCACCTGATAAAGTTCCTGCGGCACGACTTAACGTTAAATAATCTAAACCGACGTTCACTAAGAACCCAACACGTTCCTGAATTTCTCTTAAAATTAAATGAGCAATTTTTTGTTGTTTCTCCGTTAACTCAACAGTTGAGAAGAACTCCTGTACTTCTTGAACAGAATATTTCGTTACATCGGCAATCGTTTTATCACCAACGAAAACAGCTAAACTCTCAGGCTTTAAGCGTCCACCTTTACACTTCGGACAAGCTTGCTCTGCCATATATTTCTCCATTTGCTCACGAATATAATCAGAACTCGTCTCACGATAACGACGCTCAATATTCGGAATAACACCTTCAAATAAAATCTCATTTTCCTTTACTTGACCAAATTCATTCACATAGCGGAAATAAAGCTTCTCTTCCCCGCTTCCGTACAGCACTTTATCAAATAAATCCTTCGGTATATCTTTCACCGGCATATCCATATCGATGCCGTAATGATTACACACRGATTTTAATAATTGCGGGTAATATTGTGAACTTGTCGGTTCCCAAGGAGCAATCGCATGTTCATTTAATGATACATTCCAGTTCGGAATAACAAGTTCTAAATCTACCTCTAACTTCGATCCAAGTCCATCACAAGAAGGACACGCGCCGAACGGACTATTAAACGAGAACATACGCGGCTCTAATTCTCCGATTGAAAAACCACAATGTGGACAAGCATGATGTTCACTAAATAGAAGTTCTTCCTCTCCCATTACATCGATTAAAACTCGGCCCCCGCCAAGCTTTAAAGCACTTTCTAGTGAATCTGCAAGTCGGCTTGCAATTCCTTCTTTCACAACAATACGGTCAATAACAACTTCAATTGAATGCTTCTTATTTTTTTCTAAAGTAATCTCTTCCGATACATCCAGCATCTCTCCATCAACGCGCACACGAACATAACCTTGCTTCTTAATATCTTCTAATACTTTCGCATGCGCACCTTTACGCCCTGACACGATAGGCGCTAGCACTTGTAACTTCGTACGTTCAGGATATTCAAGAACACGGTCTACCATCTGTTCCACTGTTTGTGATGTAATTTCAATTCCATGATTCGGACAAATCGGCGTACCAATTCGTGCAAATAATAAACGTAAATAATCATAAATCTCCGTTACCGTTCCAACCGTTGAACGAGGATTACGACTCGTCGTTTTTTGATCAATTGAAATCGCTGGAGATAAACCTTCAATCATATCAACATCCGGCTTATCCATTTGCCCTAAAAACTGGCGCGCATACGCAGATAAAGATTCCACGTATCTACGCTGCCCTTCTGCATAAATCGTATCGAATGCTAACGATGATTTCCCCGAACCAGACAATCCCGTCACAACAACAAGCTGATTTCTCGGAATGGTTACGTCAATATTTTTTAAATTATGCGCTCTAGCACCTTTTACAACAATAAAATCTTTACTCACTCTTTTCACCCTTCCGCTTTTAATTCTAATAGTAAATCTCTTAATTCAGCTGCACGCTCGAAATCTAATGCCTTTGCTGCTTCTTTCATCTCTGCTTCCATCTTCGCAATTGTATTTTCACGTTCTTTTTTCGTCATCTTCTTAGCTGGTGTTGCTTCATATATTTCCGTATCCTCAGCTGCTGTTGTCGCACGAATAACGTCACGTACTCCTTTTTGAATCGTTTTCGGCGTAATACCATGCTTTTCATTGTAAGCTTCTTGTATACTACGACGACGCTGTGTTTCTTCAATTGCAATTCCCATCGATCTCGTTATGCGATCTGCGTACATAATAACGCGGCCGTTTGCATTACGCGCCGCACGACCAATTGTTTGAATTAATGAACGCTCTGAACGTAAGAAACCTTCCTTATCAGCATCTAAAATAGCTACAAGTGATACTTCTGGAATATCTAATCCTTCTCGTAATAAGTTAATACCGACAAGTACATCAAACTTACCAAGGCGAAGATCACGGATAATTTCAATACGCTCTAATGTTTTAATTTCAGAGTGAAGATAATTCACTTTAATTCCTACATCTTTTAAATAGTCCGTTAAATCCTCTGACATTTTCTTCGTTAAAGTCGTAATTAATACACGTTCATTTTTCGCAATCCGGTCATGGATTTCTCCTAATAAATCATCTATTTGTCCTTCAATTGGTCGTATATCAATTGGTGGATCTAAAAGCCCTGTTGGACGAATAATTTGTTCTATTGCTTTCGGTGACTGCTCTAACTCRTACGGTCCTGGCGTTGCCGAAACGTAAATAACTTGATTCGTTTTCTCTTCAAACTCATCAAACGTGAGCGGTCTATTATCTAAAGCTGATGGCAGACGGAATCCATGATCAACAAGCACTTGCTTACGTGCTTGGTCCCCGTTATACATCGCTCTTACTTGCGGAACCGATACGTGCGACTCATCCATAACGATTAAGAAAYCCTCTGGAAAATAATCTAAAAGCGTATACGGCGTTGAACCTGCTGGACGAAGTGTTAAATGACGGGAATAGTTTTCAATCCCTGAACAAAAGCCCATCTCGCGCATCATTTCTAAATCATAACGCGTTCGCTGTTCTATGCGCTGCGCCTCTAACAACTTACCGTTATCATTTAATTCTTTTAAACGCTCTTCTAATTCTTTTTCGATATTTTCAATAGCAACCTTCAGCTTTTCTTCACGTGTAACGAAGTGAGATGCCGGGAAGATTGCTACATGATCACGTTCTGCTAATACTTCACCCGTTAATGCATTTACTTCTCGAATACGATCTATTTCATCCCCAAAAAATTCAATTCGAATACAATGCTCATCAAGTGATGCGGGGAAGATTTCAACTACATCTCCTCGCACACGGAATGTACCACGCTTAAAATCAATATCATTACGTCCATACTGTACATCAACAAGTTCACGAAGCAATTGATTGCGGTCCTTTTCCATACCAACTCGAAGCGAAACAACTAACTCGCGGTATTCTTCCGGAGAACCTAAACCGTATATGCACGAAACACTCGCAACGATAATAACATCATCTCGTTCAAATAAGGAAGACGTTGCCGAGTGGCGCAATTTATCAATTTCATCGTTAATTTGCGCATCTTTTTCAATAAACGTATCCGTATGTGGTACRTACGCTTCCGGCTGATAATAATCGTAATAACTAACAAAATACTCCACAGAATTGTTAGGAAAGAAATCTTTCAGCTCACTATATAACTGTCCTGCTAACGTTTTATTATGAGCCATTACAAGTGTTGGCTTCTGCACTTCTTTAATGACATTTGAAATCGTAAATGTCTTACCCGTTCCTGTCGCTCCAAGCAACACTTGCTTTTTCTTTCCACTATTAATTCCCTCTACAAGCTTCTCTATCGCTCCCGGCTGATCACCTTGCGGGGAATACTCTGAGATAATTTCAAATKGATGTTCMAACTAAAAACCGACCTCCTCATAAAAAATCTGTATTATTATTTTAMCACGAATGCCYATAAAAAACCTAAAAAAACGAACAGATATTCGGTAAARTTTTCGACAAKWTATAYATAAAAAAGGAAGGAATAAATACTTCCTTCCTCTCTCTAATTTATTTTAATGGTACATCTAACAAATCATATCCATTTCGTCCGTCTTCATTCATACAATCTATCAACCTATACCTTATATCCACTTCACGAACTTCTTTGACTATTCTTTTACAACTATCAGACTGAACACCTTTATTATCACCCGCGAATTCATCTCGTCTATTATCTAAAATATGACGTATCTCTTTTCCACTATGTTCTAACGTTTGAAAGATCGGATCACCTTCATATGTATAATTTACAATCCTTATTTCAGCAACTTTTCCTTGTTCAACGTTCAAAACGAACTTTTCAAATTTGTATAGATTAGAAATTCCTGTCCTTTTCGCAACGATATCACCCTTCTCATCAACTGTACTGCTAGATTGTGAACACRCTACTAAACTGAAGAAGAAAACACATATGAAACTCGCTCTTTTTCCTATTGTCATCCTCTCCTATTCAAACTATTTGTATACACAATTAAAAAGTTCTATACTCTCTTTCACCGAACCTTTTATCAAGAAAAAACTACTCTCATCTTATGAAAGTAGTCTCTCTTTTCCCTTTCTCCTTCTTCGGAAAAATCACATATGAAAATGAAATTGCAGTATCCGCTAAAAGAATAATAGCCCACACTTGGCTTACACGGCTTGCTGCTTTATTTAAAACGATTCCTGACTCTAACCAATTGCYCCATTGTTCAAACGGTACAAACCCATACAAGAAGAAAAAGAATATATGAACAGCAACGAATAAAATGAGATGCAAAGCCCAATTTTTTATTTCCTGTTTTGCATAAGCCATACCTGTCAATTCTATCGCTTCTTCAATAATCGGCGTCGGTTCATTCCGCCATTTCGCAACTAGTTTTTGTATACGTATATCTAATTTTTTCAAATCCTTTTTCCCATAAAAAACTGCATATAATAAGATGATTACCGTGATGATTTGAAAGTTAGAAAACTTTCCTGTTTGGTAATAATCCACTACACCTAAAGTTAGAATAAAAACTTCATTTAACAGCAATACAATCCCCATAATAAAGCTCGCTTTCCGTAAGCGAAACCCGTAACGCAATAAAAAGAATCCAATAGCTGATATCCAAAATACAATCTCTGCACCAATTAAAAAATACCATCGATATTCTGCGAGTATACTCATTTATCCTTCTCCCTTTCATCATATATAAGAAAAGCCTCATCCATATATAC
>NZ_JBFTMA010000043.1:0-14656 GCF_056396725.1 Bacillus sp. 05T31 | reverse complement strand
TACATACATCGTGCGGTTGAAGAGATGTTAGGCAAGTAGAACCATAAGTTTTATCATTATGCTTTCCTGATCCTACATGAACATGTAAAAACTGACCACTAAGTAAATCATACTCAAGCTGAATTTTCACACCTGCACTATGCCCACTACCTCCTGAACCTTGATATGTAGAAGCAAATGTATTTGGAACCTGAAAGTGTGTAGAATCCAATACACGAATACGACGAAAAAAGTTTGTATATAAAGTTAAAATTTTGCTAGAGGAACAAAATTTTTGGTGAAGTAAATGTGCTAAGAGTTGTTGTAACAACTGTACAGCTCGAGAAGTAAAGCGTTGATTGAGTCCTTCTGGACTCATAGAAATACCTGTGTTAGCTTCTAATCGACTACATAGTTGTGTCAATGAAGTATKWGCTATRTTTTCGCTTAACYAAACRCAMAGAGCTACTAAATCTTGTGCWYGATATTTACTTTTTCGTTGAACAAATCCCATTTTTCTAGCTAATTGCTCCAAAGCATCAGGTGACATATATCGTTGCAACTCTTTAGAAAACAATTCTAGTTCATCAGAAATCGATAAATTCATACCAAAAACGCCATCCTTTCTGTATATTTCTACAAAAAGAATAGCGTTTTTTCCGTTTTATGGATACATTTTTGCTTTAACTTGATGGGGATGGGGTACGGAAACGATTTGAATCGCTAAGTCTTTTAGGAGAAAATCGTTAATTATTGCTATAATTAAATTTACAATATATTTAAAGGAGGAACTCAATTTGAAGAAAACATTAATTGTTGGAGCATTATGCTTATCTCTCGCTTCTTTAACTGCATGTAGTAATGGTAGTGAAGAAGCATCTTCTGAAGCGAGCAAAAATGAGATTGTAATACACATACCTAAAGAAAAATCTAGAAATCTAGAACGATTTGAAACATTTTCTCAAAATGTAAAAGATAAGAAAAATGACGAGATACAAATTAAAAATTATTTAACTGACGAGGAGGCAAAAGTACCGAGTTTAGACACTGTAACTTATCAAAATGAGAAATTTACTTTTACTCACAAGTACAAAAACGACAATAGAAAGGATATATGTAATAAGTTCGTTACTCCTCAAGAAACACATGGTCATGCATATATGCTAAGAGATTGCACCCAGTCAGAAGATGGTATTATACTTCAAWATACAGCGAAGGAYGGTGARGGAKYACACTCCATAAAARATAAAYCTRTTGAATTTATTGAAGTTGAGGGTGATAAAAAATACATATTCGTTAAGGACCTAGAAGTTGGAGACTTCTTGAATGCTATCGAATTCACTCACTTTGATACCCCGACAAATCCATCTAACATAAAAGAACCAAATTTTAAAATCAATGTTCATTATTTAAATGGAACTACCCAGACGTATCACTTGTGGATTGACAAAGAAAGATCAAAAGGATTACTTATGGACCCAGAACAAATAAACCATGGACATGAAATCGATAAAATATTTGTAGATAACATAATAAAAGTATTAAAGTGAAAAGGACATATCTTAATGCTCCTCGTTAAGGTGCATTTTTTAGATGGCTACATGAACTCAATTACTACGTAAAAAAATTGACCGCTCTCACAGGCGGTTTTCTTATACGCTGCTATCCTTCCAACTCCGCCAGTCATCTCGTCCAACCCATTATCCTTCAGCTACAGAAAACATATTTTCAGTCTACAACTATTTTTTAATATTCTAAAACATTTTTTTAATCAAACAGATTTTTCCTTTTTTCTCCTTGTGTTAAAGATAAGATTGTGTTCGTTGATCTTATCTTTTTATTTGTAGATTTTTGATACGGGTGTTTTTGCCCCCCTTGAAAAGGGGGAATACGGGGTTCAGCCCATCAAGTTAAGATTTAGAAGTTCCCCTTTAACGAAAATTTTGTGTTTTTTATAGCAACGAAGTTCATTTTTATCGTTTTGGGGGCAACCTGTTCTATTAGGTTGATGGGCATGGCGTGCTACCCCTATTAGAGAAAAATGGATTAACTTATAAAATTCATAAATACTATTTATATTCGAATTATGAGGGAGCTGTTCAATATTAYTATATAAGAACAACTGATAMTACAATTATTGATTTGTGTATCTCTRATTTTCCAGAAGTCTTCGCTGTCCATGAAGGRTTTAGCGATAAACAAATTAGAAAGATTTACAACTGGAACTTATAAGCTATATAAATAACAAATTTAATTATTGGAGGAATGAAAAATGAAAATTGGTGTATCTGAGTGGAAAGCATTGAAAAAAGAGACAAAGTTAAAGCTATTGCGCTATGCGATGTTAGAAAGTAAGTATAAGTATGCAAAATAAAAGCTCTTCATTTGCAAAAGCAAACAAAGAGCAAAAGTCTGAGTGACTGTCGAGGAAAGAAATTAGCAGATTTCTTTCCTCTATATTTTAACATATAAAGAGTTGTAGAGAAAAGGGGCRTGTAGAATGGAAGAAGGKCGTRTTTCCTTTCAGCAARGGTTTAAAGAAWTTCTTRTTATGWTSGTCWGTTTTTGGWTCATTATGTTTCTCATGTATGGWGAAAGCCTGYTACAATAGTMAAGAATARCTTGGGTACAAATTGATAATGRAATGGGGAAAKATGCTRGATGAAAGCAACCGGAGTAACTAGAAAAGTGGATGAATTAGGGCGTATAGTAATTCCAAAGGAACTTAGAAATACGCTTGGRATTAAAGAAAAATCACCATTAGAGATTTTTGTAGAAGGGGAAGACATCRTTTTMCAGAAGTATCAGCCTGGTCATGTTTGTGCATTAACAGGAGAAGTGTCAAATCGTAACATAGCATTAGCAAAGGGTAAGATMTCATTAAGTCCAGAAGGTGCAGAACTATTAATAAAAGAAATAGAACAGTACCTTGTMAAATAAGTGCTCCTTTCAAGGGGCTTTTTTTTATGGTTAACACAATAATTTCACGTACCGTAATGATTWAAAAAMCTAAAACAMTACAATAATAGTCTACATTTAATCTTRTGTAGACTTAATCARCTAAATGGAGAATGTATTGTATATTTTGGATAGATTTCTTGCGAAATATGTACCTAGAGCRGTATTTCGATTTWAATRTGATACGATAGTKATATATTCGTTTTGCTAGTAAAAGGGGATGAGTGTCGATGAAAAAMCACATAAAAGTAAATGGAAAAATCCTTCAAACAAATAAAAAATGGTCACATCTCAAGCAAAGACAAAGRCAACATATTTCTAATTGGTTACGTASAGAATATACACAGTTTGTAAAAACACATTATAGAAAACCTAGRAAGTATGAACATGATGAGATTCTTCATGAAGTGATGAATCAAATACAGGAACGTGAAATTTGGATTCCTAATGGTGAAGTAAAAAGATATTATCTAAGCAAAATAGGAAAATGGTTTAGAAAAATAGAAAGTGAATGGGAATCACAAATATCCAACAGTGAAAAGCAGCAGGTATTAGAAGAAAAGTAAATACAAAGAAACCAGGGGGCGCATTTCATGTTTAATTTACAAGAAGATATGTATGAACAATTGAAAGAAAAAAAAGGGGAAGTTACTGTATTTTTAAAGAATGGCGTTCCAGTACGTGGGCAGATCCTTGCAACAGATAAATTTACCGTCCTAATGATGGTTCATGGTAAACAACAACTAATCTACAAACAAGCAATCTCTACACTTGCTATTTAATGGGTACCGCCAGCATTTCGGAAAAAAACAGGCGAAGAACATGCAAGATTTTATACAGTTTTTGGGCTAATCCAGTAACAAACGAGAACCCGAAAACCCACACCATGATAGGAATGTATTAAAAATTGCATAGATTGATAAAAAGAAAAAAAGGCGAATCCCTTATGAGAGTAAGGGATTCGCCTTTTTCTTTGCTATCGATAATGAGACGTTATGTTAACCTTACATGAATACGATATACAAACAAAATTACACAACATATCACTTCTTTCGAATGGTACAATTAGGAAAAAGGGGGAGAAGTAATGCAAAATCTAGAAATAAAAGAGATTAAGCTACTTGATAAAGATATTAAAGAGCTTTCTGAACTTTTGAAAACCGTAGTAAATGATGGAGCGTCAATAGGTTTTTTACCTCCACTGGAACAAGAAGAATCGACAAAGTATTGGCAAACTGTTTTAGCACCAGAGGTGATATTGTTTATTGCCAAAATAAACAATAAAGTGGCAGGCAGTGTTCAATTGCATTTAATTACAAAGCCGAATGGAATCCACAGAGCTGAAATTTGCAAGTTAATGACCCATCCAAGCTTTAGACGTAACGGTATTGGACGTTCACTTATGCAAAAAGCAGAAGAAAGAGCAAAACAAGAAAGCAGGTCTCTTTTAGTATTAGATACTAGAGAAGGAGATCCTTCCAATAGATTGTACAAGTCGTTAGAATATCAAGAATCCGGCAAAATACCGGGGTATGCAATTTCTCCGAATGGTGAATTAGATGCAACGGTTATTTATTATAAATTTATTTAGTTTTTTATTTGAAAAGAGAGATAGTTTTTAAACGACATTATTGGTATTTATTTCTGTGATGAATATTTACAAGTAAGCTCCATAAATAAATATTTAATATAGGAGATGGGGAAATGTTATTTTTCGAAGGGGAAAACATAAAAAATATTTTACTTCAATCTTGGTCGATAGATTCAAGTTCCAAGTGGACTTTAAACAATCCKGCAAAGGGACAATGTGGTGTAACAGCACTAGTGATAAATGATTTGTATGGAGGAGAAATATTAAAGACAGAACTTGAAGAAGGATGGCATTTTTATAATAAAATCAATGAAAAACGTTATGATTTTACAGAAAACCAATTTCCTAGTTCTATCAAATATATGGATGTTCCTTCTAATAGAGAAGAAGCTTTTGCAGATACAAATGACAAACAATATAATTATTTAAAGCAAAGAGTAAACGAAAAATAACAAATAAATAGTAATTACCTTCCTTCGAATATTTTTATTCGTAGTTTTTTTTAATGTTATTCTTCGTATTCCAATTCTTTTTTTAGTTTAGCTGTTTTTTCTTTCAAAACTTTGAGTTAAATATTTAACTTCCGCTTTCGAGAATTATGTAAATGAGCTGTCCAAATGGATGGCTTATTTTATTTTTTGCTTAGCGTGGTTTTTTTCCAAAATGCTGGCGGTACCCAAATATTACTTAACATGGTAATATAATAKTTGRATGGGAGTCCAATACATATTATTAAAATTAAGATGGTTCAAGTCGCAGGAAGACACCTTAGGGTGTCTTTTTTTATTATAAATTTTTAGGGGTATGGAAATATAGCTATCAGGTCAACTAAACTAGTATCTTAGGGTCATTAACTTAAACACAAAATAACCTCATGTCTATTTTGTGGATTAAATTCATTCCCCTTGGATAAAGGACAGTAAAACCCCCTGAGTAATTAATTTCGTTGATTTTTATTACAATTTTGTAAGGTTAAGTAATAAAAATCGATAGAACTGGATATTCGAATGAGATACTCTGAATAACGGAGAGAATATTCTGAAAAATGGGAGTGGAGTAAATGAAGAACAGGCAAAAAGCATCGATAATTTTCAAAAGTATTTTATGTTTAATCATTTTCATATTAATTACGAATGAAGCGTGGTTTACGAAAGTGGTGAGGGCAGAATCGGGCGCGTTGACTGATAGGAGTATAGAGAACTTCAAGAAAAAGATGGATGAGCAGGTACCAAAATGGCAGGAAAATTATGATGTACCAGGGGTTGCAATAGGTATTGTACATGAGGGTCGTATTGCTCATACACTTAACTACGGTTATGTAGATAAAAAGAAAAAAAAAGCGGTGAGTGATGATACTTTGTTTCAGGCTGGTTCCATATCTAAAAGCCTTACAGCGTGGGGAATCCTACATCTTGCAGACGAAGGTCGTTTATCACTAGATGATCCCGTTGGGAAATTTTTAACCAAATGGAAATTACCTAATTCAGAGTTCAATAATAATGAAATCACGATAAGAAGATTGTTAAGCCACACAGCAGGGCTATCTGCACATAAAGGATACCTTGGGGTTGCACCCGGGAAACATCTTGATTCTATCGAGGAGTCTTTGTCTGGAAAAGGATGGTTTAATGAGCCAGTGGAGGTTACCAAAAAACCCGGTTCAGAAACACTTTACTCTGGTGGTGGATATACAATTTTGCAACTTGTTATCGAAGAGGTTACCGGAATGCCCTTTGATCGTTATATGGAGGAACAAATTATGAAACCTTTAGGAATGAAATCTAGTTCATTCCTACAACGTCCTGAAAATCCTAATCTTTCGAAAGCCTATGGATATTTTGGAGAGGAACTCCCTAGTTACCAATTTACCGAACAGGCTGCTGCAGGTCTCAAGACAAATGTTGCCGATATGATGACATTGATACTTGCAAGCATGGATGCGAATAATTATAAAAATAAAGGTTATGGTGTCATCAAAAGTGAACGTGTCGAGGAAATGCAAAAGCCGGTATTAGGGGAGAATGGTTTAGGTGTATTTGAAAAAAAGTTATCTAATCACTGGRAATTAATTTATCATTCCGGTGACAATCGAGGTTGGCATTCTTTTTATGGTTTGATTCCTAATACAAAGGATGGATTGGTAATCCTTACGAATAGTGAAAATGGTATAGACTTAAGACAGGATATTTACCACGCATGGATTGAATATGAAACTGGAAAATTACCTGAAAGTTACTTCTCTCTCGCTGAGCAGAGAAAAAACAACTCAATTATATCAATTGTTATTGGAGCCACACTTGGTGTATATTTGCTGCTGTTTGTGATTAGATTGTACAAAGGTAGAGGAACCTTCATTATTAAGCACGAGAAGAAACCTTACATCAGATTAGTGGTTAGGATATTTTCACTTATTATTACCGCTATGCTCATATTTTGTGCTTCCTATTTGTGGAAGGTTTTAAGTTTAAATTCTGGCAATACAATAAATTTTATTCTAATAATGGCGTGGATTATGGCATTATTAATCAGTGGATTTTTCCCGAAAATTCAAAGTAATAAAAAATAATCAGACAATAATATAATTAAATATATATATTTAAATACATAAGGGTATATAAGGAGTACCGCCCCACATGTCCATCAAGCTAGTAAAAATAAATACTCCAAAAATAGTGAAATTGACATCCCCAGAGTAAAAATCTAAAAAATTATTGTTTTTGGGGCAGCATAAAACCTTAGCTTGATAGCGATGTGGCGGTACTCCTACAAACAAAAAAAGATAAAATCGGAGAATACGATCTTATCTTCAGCACAAGGAGTAAACATAAGTGATAACCATCATATTTTTATTATACTTTAATTTTTGTTAATTTTTAATATTAAAACCATAATTCACAAGTATATCTATATTGAGAAATTTATTACAAATTTAGTTGAAAATGTTTTTTAAAAACCAATGTAAACTTTTACCCAAAAGTTTACTTTCATTTCCCTTTAAACATTGACTTTATCACATCTTATCCATTCCCCTCAAAAACTAATAGAAAAGTATACATTCAAAATACTATAAATAAAAGTACTAAAACGTGTATAAAGAAAAAATAAAAGCTAGACCAATGCTAGCTTATTTACATAAATTTCGTTATTGGAAGTTGTATGGATTACCCTTCATTTACAGGCTTTGATATTGTTTGTTAAAACAGGTAATCCTAATTTCTCGGTCTTGGAATTGGATGGGCGTACTTGAATTTGTACCCCTTTCATTTCTGCTGTAATAATATCAATTCTCCCGGACCAAGTAGGACCATCATCTTCTTCAGAAGGATACAGTTTGAATCGCCAACTAATTTCTTCTGGAATGAAGGCAAAACCTTCGTATGTATCATAATTACCTAAAGTGCTTGGGTCAGGTAGGTGTACACCCAAAATACTTATGCTTGTTCGTGGAAAACTTGCTGTTAACTTTACCTTATAGACCAAAGCAACCCCTTTGGCATTCTTGTCTGCTTTGTTGAGTGGATTTAGTATAACACTACATGGTAAGGATGCTGATGCACTTGCCTGTGCTTGATATGGACTTACAACAATGGTCATACACATTACTAATGTCACGATAAATTGTCTCATAAGTTCCTCCAAAGGCTTTTTAGGTTAGTTTGCCTTTACAGGATTTTAATTATGACACAGCACAGCGAAAGTGACGAGTAGGCTGTATAGAATATTCAGGATAGGTTAACGTAACGTCCTATTATTGGTAGTAAATATAAGGCGGATTCCTACTCTCGTAAATAATCCGCCTTGTTCTCTTTCTATGATTCTATGCACCTTTTTATACATTTCTATCCTGGCGTGGATTTTAGGGTTCTCGTTTGTTATTGGATTAGCCGAAAAACTTTATAAAATTTTGCATACTCTTAGCGTAGTTTTTTTCCGAAATGCTGGCGGTACCCCATCGCTATCAAGCTAAAACTTTATATTACCCCAAAAACGAAAAAAACGAGTTGAATTCATATAAATAACTTTTTGAAAATTGATAATTTTGTTTAGGGGGTCACTGAAAAAGTCTTCATAGTTTAAACAGTAAATAAAAGTGCGAAAATCTAGTATTTTACTAGATTTTTTTATCAGTAAAAAGTCATATGCTTTTTATCTTCTTTATAATATTGTAAACGATCTTGTAAAGTACCAGTATGAAACTCAAACTTGTGACCATCTGGATCTGTAAAATAAATAGACCGTTTATCTCGTTCATCTCTCTCTCGTCCAGGTAAGATATTAGCATGATTTTGAATTAATATTTCTTTTAAAGAATTAAATTCATTATCTGTTACAGTAAAAGCTATATGTGTGTATGAGTGCTGAATTTCATTTCTTGGTATACTTTCTTCAACATTTAAAGCAATCCATAAACCATTTAAATCAAAATAAGCTAACTTTCTACCTTTTACTAATAATTTTGCTTGAAGTATATTTTGATAAAACTCAATGGCTTTCTCTAGATTTGAGACTGAAAAACAAATGTGATTAATACTTTGTCCCATGCTACATTCTCCTTGTTAATTGATTAAGTTATATATCCCATTATAAGCAAAAAGGCATTTTTCTACTAGAAGTACAGACCTATCACTATCAAGATAATAAAATCCTCTAAAATGAAAAAATACGCTATTCTTTCTGTAGAATCATAGGAAAGGATGGCTTTTTTTTCTATCTAAAATGTAGGAGGAGCATCGTTTGTATTTTATAAATGTAAAAAGTTTTTGACATTTATTACTTAAGTAGGTAAACTAATAATGTAAAAAGTTTTTGACAAAATTAGGGGTGATGTTTATATAAATGGAGAACGTAATTCGGATTTTACGTAAGGAGAAAAAACTTTCCCAAGATGATTTAGCTAAATTATGTCATGTTTCAAGACAAACGATTAATGCGATAGAAAATAATAAATATGATCCTACATTGGAACTTGCTTTTAGTTTGGCGAAAAATCTTGGTGTAACAGTTGATCAATTGTTTATTTATAAAAGCTAGATGAGGAGAAAAAACAAATGAAGAATGGAATTAATATCGTATTTACTAGTTTTTACATTTTGATTATGGGTTTACTTGCGCTTGAGTGGTATCAGAAGCAACAGCTCTCTATCACCACGTTATTTGTAGCTACGCTCATTTTGCAATCATTATTCATGAAGAGAATTTTAAAAGGTAAAAAAGAGAATGATCATTTTATCGATGAAATGTTTTTACATATCAGACAGAAAAGCTTATCAATTTGTTGTTTTATAATGTATGTATTAACTGTAGGTATTTTATTTATATCAGAAGGAACATGGAACTTTAACCATATGCATAACAAACCGTTAATCTTTTTAGTCTTTTTATATCCTATCGTTTACCAAATTAGCCATATGTTTGTTGGAAGGCGTAATTCTTAATTTGGATGCATAAACAATAAATTTATTTGTAAAGGAAAGATTAGAATGGAAATTATTTTAATAATTATTTCGGTCGGAATATTTAGCTTATTTACACGCAACTTAGCAGGGGAAGGTGGAGGATTATCAAAGGGCGATGAACGTCAAAAAATAATATTTAAGGATGCTTCCATTACAAGTTGGCAAGTTATCCTTTTTTATGCTTTAGTACGTCTATTGGCAATCACACCATTTATAAAGCAATTATTTGTTAATGAAAAAACATCCATCCTTTTATCCAATTCTTTTTTTACAAATGGTGGAGATATCTTAGTTGTCGGTTTATTAGGATATACGATAGGGATTTTTGGTAGTTATATAAAGCGTACGCAAATTTGATAGTAGAGGTTACGCAACAGACCCATCTAGCTAACATTTTGAAGCGCCCCCAAAAAGAATATTTGTTCTTTCCATAGGTGTATATGAGATTTTAGTCCATTTTTTCGTTTTGGGGTATTTGCTTTTCTTAGCTTGATAGCGATGTGGCGGTACCCCACAAATGTCTGTTTTTATAGTTTATAAGTGAACATAACTATACCTTCATTTTATATATATAAATTACTATTGATTATAGGTATCTGTATTTCTATAAGAATGCACCATTCTTCTCTATTTACCTATGCATATATTTTAACTAATTTATTATGAAATGTATGTTGATTTAAAGTGTTTTATTCAAAATGTATAATTAGAGTTTTTATGGAGTCAAGATCGTTGTTTGTTCTCTTTATAAATTCACATAATTTTCAAGTATAAAAAGCACATCTGTTAATAAAAATAGAAACCTATCTGCGGATAGGTTTCTTGTTTATACTTATCGTATCAATTTAAATATTTCCCCAGAGTGGACCCTCACACTTTGAATCGTTTCCGTACCCCTTGAAAGGAATCAAAACCATTCATGGCTATATATAAGAAAAAACCACAGTTTGTGGCCAAACTGTGGTTTTTCAACGTACAATGAATTACGAAAGTTACTAACAATTGCATGAGATTTAATTGTACTCAACCTAAGTATGTATTTGTTAAGAAAATTTGCAATAGAACCTGTCATTTTGATTAAGTAAACACAATTATCAACTATGCTCTTGCTCACATGCGACTTCTAGCAAAAATGACTCAAGATCTTTCAATAAAATATTATTTTTTTCAACAATTGATTTAATTACATCAATCCCAATTTTCTTTGATAAAGCTCTCCGATTCATTCATATACAATTGTTTTAACCTAAGGATTAAGTAACCATATAAATACAATAACAGAAAAGTTGCATCATCCATGCTATCCATTATTCTTAATTTTAATGATGCATTACAACTTATTACAACAGTAGAATTTTCATTAACCATACAAGTAATATCTACATCTGTGTCTCTAACTCTAAGTGTTATCTTTTTTAGTTCTCCACCATTACTTATAAACGCTTTGGTCGCTATTAGTTCTGTCGTCTGGTAAGATGCTCCTGTAAAAACATTGGCGTCATCAGTTACATTTCCTACAAAACCACTAATATTTTCTAATTTTGTTTCGGCGTTTAATATTCCATCACGTTCCGTATAAACATAAAATAACCAGTTAAACATATCAGGTTCAAGAGAGTATTCAGTATTTGTGAGGGAAATATTGTGTTCACCAATCAGTTTTTTAAATCTACTAATATTGTAATCATTTGACGTAATAATAAGGGTTCTGGTGCAAAAAATCTATAAACCTTGGACATACTGATACTATTACTCTAAAAAGGTGTGTGATTAGTATGGAAAAGAGAAATTTGTTCAAATGGAAGCACTATCAGCCTGATATTATCTTATTAACAGTAAGATGGTACCTACGGTACAATCTCAGTTTTCGTAATTTAGTGGAAATGATGGAGGAACGGATCCGACGTTACCTCAAACAAACAAATGACTCTTGGAGAGTCGATGAAACATATATCAAAGTAAAAGGGCAATGGATGTACCTGTATCGTGCTGTTGATTCGACAGGAAGCACAATCGATTTTTGCCTAAGCAAAACAAGAGATCAGAAGGCTGCAAATCGCTTTTTCAAGAAAGCTTTGCGGTCTTTTCATGTTTCAAAGCCTCGTGTTATAACAGTCGAYAAGAATCCAGCTTATCCTATAGCAATTGAACAGTTGAAAAAAGAAAAAAGCATACCTAACGGTATGCRACTTAGACAACAAAAGTACTTGAATAAYATAGTAGAACAAGATCATCGYTTTATMAAGAARCGAATCCGTTCTATGCTAGGGYTCAAATMTTTTGMCACAGCTACATCCATTCTTTCTGGAGTAGAAGCCATGCATATGATTAAAAAAGAACAGMTTGATTTASGGGACCAGTCTGTCCAAAATCAGAAAGAATTCATYCATCAATTGTTTGGACTTGCAGCATAAGATACGATTCCGTTAGGAGTATATGCGCTTTATTCTCTTTTATTTTTGCACCAGAACCCTTTTCCTAATCCATAGGATTTCAAAGCCTTCGTCTTGACTCACGTTTAGTAACAGGCATCGAAACCACTCATTATTGATGACTGCAAAAAATTTGTCTTCCTCAACCATAAATCTTTTATATTTCAATTAACTTTGCAACAGAAGTTTATAAAGCATATCAAATTATTGATTCACCGCTTTGRCTACAAGTGCTGCGTAYGCTTCTGCACCTAMTTTGGTTAAATGCACACCATCAGGTGCAAAGTARTCTCTCTTTCCAGCACTTGCTGCATACCAATCGACTAGAGTTACATTCGGATATTTAGATGCTGTCACTTTCAATCTCTCATTCACGATTGATTCCCACGGACGTGGTACCCTCGTATTAATAAATATCATTTTACGTTCATTTCCAATTAATTCTATTAATGATACAAGTTGCTCCGTAGTAAAGGCTCCATTTGTACCTAACCCAATAATGACATAGTTTCCTAAATTCCCTTCATTCTTTAACTGTTCAACTACAGGAATCGCTTTTGACAGCTGGCGACCAATTTGTGCATCAATCCTAATATCAGGAAAAGCATTTTTTAAATATGGAGCAATATCAATCATAACGGAATCGCCTATCGCTGTAACGTTGGGAGAACTTTTAGGTTGCACAGAATTTACTTCTTTTGATTCTTCTTGATTTTTGGGCGTCTCTTGAGCTGGATTTTCCCATTTTGAAGCCTTAAATTCTTAAACTGAATATTTCGGAGCGCACCTTGTCGGATTGGTTTTTCAATATACTTCCATGAAATTTGCGCAATCATTATAATTAGAATAAATTGAAGAATTGCTCTTATTAGTGAAAAATCTCCAGCATTTACTTTTGGAGTCGTCAATGTAAGAATTGGATAATGCCAAAGATATATGCCATACGACCTTATTCCTATCCAACGTAAAGGTCTAAATCGTAAAAATTGAGCGATACGGCTCGCTGGATGAGCAAGATTTGCCACTAACAATGCTGTTGCAATTGATAAGAGAACCATTCCTCCATTGTATAGAAACGGMTCATATTGATTCGTCTTCCAAAACATAAGCAAAATAATAATAAGAGCAGTTCCTCCCACTACATCAAGAATGAGACGCGCCTTTGGAATAATTTTATTTGCAAGCCTATTGCTTGGCCAAATTAAGGCAAGTGCCGCTCCAATAAGTAAAGAAAAGGCCCTCGTATCTGTGCCATAATAAATTCTACTCGGATCAGCTCCAGGTTCATACAAAATTGCCATCGCTAAAGCTGAAGCAACAGCTCCCAGACAAATCAATAAAATCATACGGGATTGTTTTTTTATGTGGTAAAGCCCTAAACTAATGATAAACGGCCAGACAACATAGAACTGTTCCTCAACTGCTAACGACCAAAAATGATTCAATGGAGAAAGCTGGTTAAAATTATCAAAGTACGATAATTTATGATARATATACCACCAGTTACTAACATAAAATAACGCCGCTAATGAATCTCCACRCATTTTCTCAAGTAAAGAGCTATGAAAAATTGTAATCCAGGCCAACGTTATAACGAGCATAACAAACATTGCTGGAAGCAATCTCCTTGCCCTACTAAGCCAGAATTTCTTCAAATCAATTCTCTTATTTCTCTTCCACTCCATCGCTAGAATATCTGTAATTAAATAACCCGAGAGTACAAAAAATACAGTAACCCCTAAAAATCCTCCAGGCATCCAATTAAAATTAATATGATACAAAATAACACCTAGTATAGCTAGGCCCCTTAGACTGTCTAATCCAACCATATAACGACTATTTTTTTCAAAAGGTTTAGTCACCTACAATCACCTCTATTTCTTGGAAATTAGGTAAATAATAGTGGTATAATATGCTATTAATTTCCTAAAATCGTATAAGCTAAACTATTAAATACACCATTTTGGAAGGCTCTTTTATTATAATTACATGCACAGTAATCAACACTTTATCATGTTATCTGTTTCTGTTGTAAAAATTTTTAAATTAGGTGTTTTTGCTCATCTCCCCGAAAAAGGGACATTTACTTAATTAAAAAGTACACTTTTTGATACGTTTTTACAGACGTATCAAGGACTGGCATTGTGAATATGATCTATAATGAATATATAAAAGATTTCCCATGAAGAAACTTTATAAAAAAAGGTCTACTCATTACGAGCAGGCTCTCTATTTTCCTC